>JAQGPD010000416.1 GCA_028293305.1 Verrucomicrobiales bacterium
CAAAACCTTCCGGCATGAGGGAACGGC
Organism: Verrucomicrobiales bacterium; assembly: GCA_028293305.1. Classification (GTDB taxonomy): domain Bacteria; phylum Verrucomicrobiota; class Verrucomicrobiia; order Verrucomicrobiales; family V1-33; genus CAIZWU01. The sequence goes on from JAQGPD010000416.1 coordinate 28, forward strand.
CGGTGTTCACGCGGCTCTTGATATCGGCGACTTTGACCTCCTGCTGGCCGGCCAGGCTCTTCAGGGTGATACTGGTGGGGTTCTCGCGGGCGATGGCGCCGGAGTAGAATTGGCCGTCCTTGGTTTCGATATTCCAAGCGAGGAAGGAAGGTTCCACTTCGCGGTTGGGATCGACGATGGCGGTCAGCAATTCCGAAGGACCATGGCTGCCCATGCCGGTGAGGCCCGGGCCGACTTCCGCGCCGAAGTCACCGAATTTGTGACAGGTGGCGCAGGTGGCCTGGAACATCAGCTTGCCGCGGGCGGCATCGCCGGGTTTTTCAACCAAGGGAGCCAGGCGGGCGATGATTTCGTCCTTGGCCTTGGCCATCGGGTTCAGCTGGTCCAGCATTTCATTGGCGCGGGCGGCGACGGCTTTGTCAGGGAACGTGCGGAGGCGGAAGGCGTTCGCGGGGCCGAAGGTCGAGGGATCGACCTGCTTGGCGGCGATGGCGTCCAGCATGGCCAGGGCCCAGTCGGCGCGTTTGAGGAGGGTTTCAAAAGCGGCGGGCTGAACGTCGGCGGGCAACTTGTTATAAACTCCGCAGATCACGGCTCCGAGACCCGCTTCATTCAACTCGCCGAGGGCGCTGAGAATGCCGCGTTGCAGTCCGGGACCGGCATCGGTGCCCAGCAGGGCGGTGACGCTGGCGACCGCGCCGGGATTCACCGAACGCAGACCGAGCAGGCTGCGGGCGGCGGAAAGCCGGGCGTCCTCGGGGGCGGAGGCGTTGGCGAGGTTGGCCTGGATGCCATCCGTGATTTTGGCGATTTCACCTTTCAGGGAACCATCGCGATCCCACTTCGCGGCGACCGGCAGCGCGCTGCCGGAAACTCCGCTGCCCAGCAATTTGCCGAGGGCGGCGGACAACTCCGGCGTCATGGCGGGAGCTTCCTTCAGCGATTTGCCGAAGGTGTCCAGGATGGCGCGTTTGAGGGGATCGGTGGATTCCGGTTTGGTGGAAATCACGGCCACCAATTTGGCGGCGGCGGCGGTGTTGTTGTCGCGGGCGATGGTGTCCACCAGCTGGGCGACCAGCGGGATGAGGGCGGCGGAATCCGCGCTGTCCAGGGCGGCGGCGATGCTGCCGGCGGGATTCCGGGAGGCGGCTCCGACGGCGGCGCTGCGTTGATAGTCGTCATCGAGCTTCGGCCAAGCGGCGATGATGGCCTGAGCGGTCGCATCGCTGATTTCCATGCCGCCAAGGGCACGGAGGGCGGTCACGCGGACTGTGGCGTCAGCATCCGAGGCGAGGCCGGCGGTGAGTTTTTCCTGGTCCGGAGCGATGGATGCGGTTTCAGAAACCGCGGCCGCATTCCGGCGGACGGAGAGATCGGGGTCGGCCAGAGCGGCGGTCAGGATTTCCGGGGAAACCGCTTTCAGACCACTGAGCGTCCAAAGGGCGGCGATCTTGGTTTCGGGGTTTCCTTTTTGGAACTGGTCCGCGACGGGCGCAGCCGGTGCGCCTTTTTCAATGATCAGGCGGCTGGCGATGAGGCGGGTGCCGCGGTTGGGGTGCGCGAGAGCGGCGGCGAGTTGGGTCGGATCGGCTTTCGCGAGATCGGGGATCTCCAATTTTTTCGCCTGCTTGTGCTGGATGCGCCAGATGCGGCCGAAGTAGTGGTCGCGGTCCGGGCGGACGGCGGCGTTGACTTTGTTATGATCGGGACCGCGGGTGTCGTTGTGGATGACGGCCTGATTGTAGAAATCGCCGACATACATCGCGCCATCGGGACCGGTGCGGACCTCGATCGGGCGCCACCACATGTCCGTGCTGCGGACGAATTCCGTTTCCTCGCGGCCGGGCAGTTTTTTGGCCTCATAGCTGGTGGTCCGCGGCGTAAGGCGCTGGTGGTGAATGATATTGATGGTCGGCTCCGTGGTGAAGTAGTCGCCAGTGTATTCAGCGGGCCAGGCGCCGCCGTCATAAATCACGGCACCGGCACCGGCGGTGAAGTCGCCCACGCGATCGATCTGCACATAAGGCAGGTCCTCGTATTTGATGGAGGAATAACTTTTTTGGTCGGCGATGATGGTTTTGAAGCTGGCGGTATTGCCGACCTTGCCGCGGGACAGGGCGTATTCCGGAAGGACGACCTGGTTGAGCAGGGTGCCGCTGGTGGGCTGCGTCCACATCACGCGGTTGTCGCCGGTGATGGTCAGGCCCCAGGTATTGCCGCCTTTGGAGGAATATTGTTCGATTTTCGAGCCATCGGGTTTGAAGCGCACGACGCCGCTGCCGATGTTGCCGAAGTGCTGGCTGCCATCGCCGCTCGTGACGTCCGGGGAGGCGCTGTAGCCGTGGGTGGCGTAGATCCAGCCGTCCCAGCCCATGCGGGGATTGTTGATGACGGCGTGGGTGTCTCCGGTGCCGAGGTTGGTGTAGAGTTTTTCAACCTTGTCCGCCTTGCCGTCGGCGTCCGTGTCGCGCAGCCAGAGGATGTCGGGCGCCTGGGTGACAATGACGCCGTCCTTATAAAACACGAGTCCGGTGACGAGTTCGAGACCTTGATAGAAAATCTCCTTTTTGTCCATCACGCCGTCGCCGTTCGTGTCGGTCAGATAGCTGACCTTGTCCAAGCCGGGACGGTCCTGCGTGCCGGGCTGGGGTTCGAGACCGCCGTGGTCCTTCCACTCCTTGCCGCGATAGTCCGGGCGCATGCCGCGGCGGCCGTTCGGGTATTCGGGGGTTTCCGCGACCCAGAGGCGTCCGCTGGCATCCCAGTCGAAGTTCATGGGCTTGGTGATCAACGGCTCCGCAGTGACCAAGGTCATCTCAAAGTCCGGGTGCACGTCGAGGTGACTGCGGGTGATTTCCGGTTTTTGCGGGCCACCTTCCGGATAGGTCAGGGAGGAAAGTTCCTCCGGCGAGCAGAATTCGTCCACATTGGCGCGCTTCCCGGCCCAGGCGAGACCGCGCATGAGGATGGCGCGGTAGTGAGGTTTTTCAAAGGTCGTGTAGAGGTGACCGGGGATGCTGACAAAAGCGCGGTAAGGCTGGGAGCCGCCTTCCATGGTGCGCTCGTAGGTCCACATTTGCGGCTGGATGTCGTAAATGTGAGGTCCGCCGCCTTCCGCGGGTTTTTTGCCGTCGCGGACATTCGGCGTGTAGGCCGTGGCCAGGACTTTCACGTCCCGCGAAATGTCCATGTCATAATAGATCTCGTCGTCGATGTGAAAATTCGACGCTTGGCGCGTGATGGGATGCCCTCCGTCAGGCCGTTGATTTTCAACATAATACAAATCCATCGGGCCTTCCCGCCATTTGGTTGTGCCGCCCTTCCAGGCGCCGCCGGTGATGGCTTTCCAATGCGCCTCCTCACGGCTGACCGCCGCGGTGTGCACCACGACCAATCCGCCACCGCGTTTCAAATACTCGTCAAACGACGCCCAACGTGAAGGGGGCACCGTGCCGCCGTCCTGCGCATACATGAGCAAAACGTCGGTTTGCTTCAATTGCTCATCGCTGGGCAAGTCCATGCCGCCGTCCACTTTCATGCCGCGCGCGGCGAGGAGTGGCTGCCAGTCCTGGAGGAAACGGGCGTGTTCGTGCGCACCGGGCGCGTGGGTTTTGACGCCGCCACGTATGAATACGCGGAGCGGAGCATCAGCGGCAAAGCCGGTCAATCCGGTCAGAACCAGAAGGCCGAAGGTGAGTAACGTTGATTTCATGGGATAATCGGAAGCGGATACGCGGGGGAGGAATCACCCCTGTAGCACAGGACTACGCGCGCCGGGCATGGAAATACCCGGCGGCGCAGGCCTTTTTATCCTCCGTTTCCACAACTTGGCAACGCTACGGGGCACCTTAACCGAAAATTATATAAGCCACTGCGCGGGATCATAGCTTTCAGCCATCCGGAACAACCCCGATCCTCCCGAAATCCACATCCACAGTGGCTTGATCCTCAGGGAAAAATGCAAATTCCAATCGCCCTTCGGAACTAACACCCACCCGCACGCCTACGACCGGGGGACCGGTGAAAAATTATATTTTTTCCCGCCACCCGTCCGCCGCCCCCCATCATGGCCCCGGAATCCCGCCGGTTTGATGACTGGCAGCTTGGTTTTCAAGGACTGCGCCTCACCCAGGATGCGTGTTTTGCGCCAAAAGCTCCGTCGCCGCCGCCTGCACCTTGGATCGGTCCACGGGATTCAATCCGCTCAGCAGCGGCAAAATGGTCCCCATGTCCGCGATCCCGCTCAGCGTCACCGCTTCATGCAGCACCCGGACCGGATTGATCTCGTTCCGCAAATCCTCCAGCGGCTCGAATTGTTTCCTCACCTGATTCGCCCCCACCCAGTCGCCGCTCCGCGCCAGCGCTAACACTTTCTGTGAGAGCAAGGGCGCCACACAGCCACAGCCGGTCGTGAATCCGCCCAGCTTGAATTGATCCAAATGCACCAGCGCCGGCTGCTCGCCGATCCCGCTCACCACCATCGCCGGGTCCACCAATTGAACGAGTTCCGACAACACCGCATCCTTGCCGGGATCCTGCCTGACAATCGCATATTTGATCCAGGAAACGATGCCGTCCTTCACCAACTCCGCCGCCAGCGTCGGAGTCAGGTAGTTTTCCTGCTTCATATAAACCACGATAGGACGCCCCGCCTTTTCCGCAAAATGCCGCAGGCCCGTCGCCACCCCGTCCGGTGTGTTCAAGCTCGTGTGGGGCAACACCATAACCGTCCGGAAGTTATGATCCCTGACAATTTCCGCCTGGTCCATCATGACGCCATAGGAAGGACCCACGGAAGGCACAACTTCCGTCTCCGGCCCCGCCGCCGCCGCCAGCATATCCAGCGTCGACCCAAACTCCGAAGGCCGCAGGTGATAAAAATTCGCATTCCCACCATACAACAAAATCCGCACCCCGCCGCTCTCGATGTGCCGGATCAAACGGGTGTTCTGAACCGCGCAAACCGACCCATCCGCCTGGCGGGCCAAAGGCGGAACGGCAATGACGGAAGTATGATAGGAAGCGCTGGTCATAAAGGTGGAAAACAATTTCCCCCATTTATCACGTCCGCCCCAAAAAGATCAAGCCCCGCCGCCGGAAGCCCCGCCTTTCCCGCGTCTCCGGCAACCCGACCATCCCTATCAGCACCAACCACACTGCCCAGTCCTCCATCCAATCCGCCCACGATCGGCCCACAATCCCTCCCGGACCTAACTGGATCACGCCTCCCACCCTCAAAAAATATCCGGCTCCGGAGTCGTCCCCGGCCGGGCAAGAAATTTGAAATCACAGCCTTCATCCGCCTGGGTGATTTCATCCAAAAGCAGCCGGCCGTAGCCCCGATGATATTTTGGGGCCGGCGGCGTCCAAGCGGCCCGCCGCTCCGCCAACTCCGGCTCGCCCACCAACAATTCCAGGCTCCGCCGCGCCACGTCCAAGGCGATCAGGTCGCCCGTCCTCACCAAAGCCAGCGGGCCGCCCGCCGCGGACTCCGGGGCTATGTGCAGCACACAGGTTCCATAACTGGTCCCGCTCATCCGCGCATCGGATAGGCGCACCATGTCCCTGACACCCTGTTTTAACAACTTTTTCGGAATCGGCAGCATCCCCCATTCCGGCATCCCCGGGCCTCCCAGCGGCCCCGCATTCCGCAACACCAGCACCGTGTCCGCGTCCACCTCCAGATCCTCGCGGTCGATGTTTTGTTTCAACTCCGCATAGGTGTCGAACACCAGCGCCGGCCCGGTATGCCGCTGTAGCCTCGGATCGGCGCCGGATGGCTTGATCACCGCGCCGGAGGGGCAAAGATTCCCCCGCAGCACAAAGGTCCCCCCCTGCTCGGCCAAGGGCTGATCAAGCGGCAGAATCACCTTGTCATCAAACACTTCCGCGCCCGCAATGTTCTCGCCCAACGTCTTTCCCGTCACCGTGGCGGCGTCCGTGCGCAGCATTCCCCGGATGCGTTCCAACAAAGCGCACAGCCCGCCCGCGTCATTGAAATCCTCCATCAGATACGCACCGCCTGGCCGCAGATTGGCAATGTGCGGCGTGATCAGTGAAAGCCGGTCAAAGTCCTCCAAAGTGATCCCGATCCCCGCCCGCCGCGCCATCGCGAGCACGTGCACGATGGCATTGGTCGAGCCCCCGACCGCCATGTCGGCTATGATGGCATTTTCAAAACTGGACTTTGTCAGGATATCCGAAGGCCGCAAATCCTCCCACACCATATCAACAATCCGCCGGCCGCATCGGGTGGCCATCCTGGCATGTTCCGCGTGCGCCGCAGGAGTCGACGAGGCATTCGGCAAACTCATGCCCATGACCTCCGCGATGCTCATCATCGTGGCCGCCGTGCCCATGGTCATGCAGGTGCCCGGCCCGCGCGCGATGCCGTCCTCCAGCTCCATCCACGCATCGCAGCTCAGATTTCCGGCCCGCCGTTCATCCCAGTATTTCCAAACATCCGATCCGCTGCCCAGCGTGGTGCCCCGCCAGCTTCCCTTGGTCATGGCCCCGGCCGGGAGATAAATCGCCGGCAAATCCATGGTGATGGCACCCATCAGCAAGGCCGGCGTGGTCTTGTCGCAGCCGCCCATGAGCACCGCTCCGTCCAGTGGATAACATCTCAGCGTTTCCTCCACTTCCATGGCCACCAGATTCCGGTAAAACATGGAGGTGGGCTTCATGAACATCTCGCTCAAAGTCATGATAGGCAGCTCCACCGGAAACCCGCCCGCCTGCCAGACCCCGCGCTTCACCTCCTGCGCGCGATCCCGGAAATGGGTGTGGCAGGTGTTCAGATCCGACCACGTATTCAAGATCCCGATAACAGGTTTTCCGGCAAAATCCTCTGTCGCATAACCCATCTGCTTCGCGCGCGACCGATGCCCGAACGACCGCAGATCATCCGGACCGAACCATCGATGGGATCGCAGTTGCTCCGGAGTGCGGCGGGGACGGGGATGGAAATCGCTCATGGTTTGCCGCCATTCATAAGGCCCCGCCGCCGCTGCGGGCAAGCCCCAATCCCCGCAGCCGCGCCGTATTGTCTTGCCGTCCCCGGCCACCGCGTCCTATCCTGCGGCGGATTTTGAAACCTGCCCGGAATAACAACGCACCATTTCACCATCCCTTCCCGGGGAATCTCCAGTTAGTCATCCGACTCAAGCCCAAGCGCTAGCTCAAACCTTTTCACATCGCCCGCCATGAAACCACGCCCGCCGATCCGACCGCTCCTCTTTCTTCCATGGCTCCTGTTGGCGGCCGCCTGCCCCGGCCGTGGTCAATCCCCGGCGGAAGCGACCCCCACCGCGCCGGTGATCCTCGAGGGCAGTCCTTTCCAGGCCACGGACACCTTGAAATCCGACGCCGAGCCTCTCCCCGATGCCGCCGCGTGCCTGGCCGGCCTGCGGTGGACTCCTGACAAATTCCAGGTCACCGCCAACGCCTCGGCGGCGGACTCGGATTGGCTGCTGCGCTTTCCCTCCGCCGTGCCCACGGGCATTGCGGAAAATGATTCCGTCGCCTTGGAATGGTTCGTTCATCGCGACTCCGAAGGCCGCGCGGCCAAGGCTCCGGCCATGGTGGTCATCCACGAATCCGGCCGCGGCATGGTCGCGGGACGCCTCTTCGCGCGCGGCCTGCGCCTCATGGGTTGCCACACTTTTCTCATCCATCTGCCCGGCTATGGCGCCCGCACCTCCGCCATGAGCGGGGACATGAAGCGCCTTTTTCCCGGACTCCGCCAAGCCATCGCCGACGCCCGCCGCGCCCGCGATGCGGTGGCCTCGCTCCCGCAGGTCGATGCCGGAAATATCGGGATTTGCGGCATCAGTCTGGGCGGATTCGTCACGTCCACGGTGCTGGGTCTGGACCACGCCTACGACCGCGGATTCATCCTGCTGGCGGGCGGAAACCTGGAGGATGTTATTTTCAAAGGCGAACGCGATGCCGCCAGCCTGCGCCGCCAACTGAAAGCCGCCGCCATCCCGGACGACGACGTGCGTTCAGCGGTCCGCACCATCGAGCCCCTGCGCCTCGCCCACCGCGCGGATCCTGACAAAGTCTGGCTTTTCAGCGCCTCCCGGGATGAAGTCGTCCCGCCCGCCTGCTCCGCCGCTTTTGTCGCCGCCGCCCGCCTCGCGCCGGACCACCACGCCGCCTACCCCGCCGGCCATTACAGCGCCGCTCTCTATATGCCGCTCATGATCCGCCGCATCGGCGAACTCATGCTCAACCTCCCGCCACTCCAGGATCCTGACATTTCCAGTCCAGTCCCGAACTCCGATATTCCTCCTTCAAAATAGCAGGATTCCGCTCACCAACCCGCTTCCGCACCCGCTCCCGCTCCTTATCCCCGCCACGCCATGAAGTCCCCCCGCACCACCCTTTCCCGCCGACGCTTCCTAACGCAATCCACCTCGTCCGTCTCCTTCGTGGCCGCTGCCACAACTGCCCTCGCCGCCACCGCAGGTCCCGTGGCCGCCGCCGCAGGTCCCGCCACCATCGCCGCCGAGACCCCCTCCCCGGCCCCGCCCGCCGTCGGAGTTTCCATGGTTCCCCCGTTTTTGCTATTCACCAAACACCTCCTCGGCATGGAACCCGCCGCGCTGGCCGATCACGTTGGCTCGCTCGGATTTTACGGAGTCGAGGCCCCCATCCGCCCGGGCGGGCACATCGAGCCGGAAAAAACCGCCGACGAACTTCCCGCATTTGTCGAGACCCTGGCCAAAGCCAATCTCAAACTCACCATCCTGACCTCCGGCATCAATGAAATCTCGACCGCCCAGCACACCGAAACCGTGCTCCGCAGCGCCGCCAAACTCGGGATCCCTTATTATAGACTCAATTGGTTCAAATACGATCTCAAGAAACCCATTCCGCCCCAACTCGACGAATTCCACGCCAAAATCAAAGACCTCATCGCCCTCAGCCGCGAACTCGGCATCCGACCGCTTTCCCAAAACCACAACGGCCGCGACTACGTGGGCGCCGCCATCTGGGACCTGGAATCCATCATGCGCGGGCACGATCCGAAGGACTGGGGCTTCGCCTACGACATCATGCACGGCTCCATCGTCGGCGGCACCTCATGGGAAAGCGCCTATCATCTCGCGCGTCCCCGCATCGGCGTCGCCTATTTTAAAGACTTCACCTGGCGCGCCCGCCTGAAACCCGAGCCCTGTCCGCTCGGCGCAGGATTCGCCGCCGGCCCGGAATACGCGCGGCTCCTGCGCGGGAGCCAATTTTCCGGCCCCGTCTGCCTGCATGTGGAATACCTCAAAGCGGAAAAAATCACCAATTCCCGCGAAGCGGAACTTGCCCACGCCTCCGCCTCCAAGGATCTCGCCACACTGAAAAATTGGTGGTCGGCTTGAATTTCTAACCAGCGTCGACTCGCTTCACCATCAGCAAACGGGCCCGCAATATTCCCTTTCCCCCTCCGGTTCAGCGGGTTGGCGGCTCGCCAAAAAAAAATTCTGGTAATTCCGGAAAAATTCCAAGCCGATGAATTTAGACGTTTCCCATGTTTCTTTCTCAAAATTGGGTTAAATAGTAAGATTTGTTGATAATCGGAAAAAAGATGTTCATAATGGCCGGGTGAAAACCAAGCCGAGCCTGCTCCTCACCAGCCTATCCTTTTTCCTTTGTCCCTTGCTTCCGGCGGGGGCGCAGGAGCAACAGCCCCGATTCGGTTACGGTGCCCTTCCGCGGGGAGCTTACGTGATTCCCGCTCCAAAATCCGCCTCTTCCTCCACGACGAAGTCCTCCAGTCCCGCCAAGCCGAAACCAAAAGTCGCGGCCGCCACCCCGAAAGCAGCCGTCAAACCGGCCGCCAAACCGACTTCAAAGCCGACCGCTCCCAAAACGGCAGTCGCCAAATCCTCCAGCGCAAAAACCCCCGCCAAAGAGTTAGCTTCCTCAAAATCCAAGGCCGGAAACAATCCCAAACCGAAGGCGCCCTCCGTCGGGAAATCCGACTCTTCCGCCAACCGCTCCTCCAGGAAAACGGAAATCGCCAAGGTTTCCAAAAAGCCCCAGCCCGCGAAATCCCCCGCCCCCTCCGCCAGCCGGAACCGCCCGGAAGTGGCAGTCGTTTCCCCGCGTGACCGCACCGCCGCAGCACGCCCAGGAGCCAACCGCACTTCCAAATCCTCCCTGACCGCCAAAACCGGCACCACCCCCGGTCCTGACAAAAACCAGGTCCGCATCCTCCCCGCAGCGCCCTCCCTGACGGCCTCCACCAACACCGCATCCAACAATTCCCTGGCCGACCTCGCGGGCCCCGCTTCCCGCGACTCAGCCACCCTCCACTTCCTGGGACTTCCCATCCACGTCCCCGCCCTGGCCGCACTGCCCACGACTGCCTCCACCGGCGCCGGAGCATCCAATGCACAACCGGCCAAGCCCCGGACCACCGTCGATCTCATCGCCGCACGGCATAGCCTGGACAACTCATCCCTGACAAAATCACCGGACTCCGGCGGATCCAAATCCTCCTCGAAAATCGCCGCAGCCGAACGCGCCACCGTGGCCGCCGCCCAGTCTCCCAACCTGGATTCCGGGCCAGCCGGCATCAACGCCTCCGCGCCATCCGCGACCGCCCCATCCACGGAGACCGCCGCGCCACCCGCTCCTCAAAAATCCCCGGCCCTGACCTCCAATTCAACTCCGGAACCCGCCCCGGTCATCGCCCCGGAACCTCTCCAAATGGAATCCCTGGTTTCGGAAAACAATGCCCTGGCCTACCCCCCGGCTGCGTCAGCGTCCGCAATCGCCCCCGCCTCCATGGATTCCAACCCGATTCCCATGGACGAATCCGCCGAAACCCGCAGCGTGCCCGCCAGCTTCAAACTGGCCTCCATTCCCAACGTCAGGGAACCCGCTCTGGAAAACACGGACATTTCCGAGCCAGCCCCGCCCGCCTTGAAGGAAGTCAGCCAGCCTATCACTTTGGAGCCGGAATCCATTTCCAGCTCCACCGACTCCGACGCCCCTGACTCCAAAACCGCCTCCATCCTCACAGAAAACGCCCCTGCACTAACACTCCAGCCCGATGCGGACTCCGCCCCGGCCTTGCCCGCCCGCTCCAAAACCCCGGCGAAACCCGCCAAGGCCATGTCCCCCCACGAGGTGACGGAAACCCCCTTGGACATGACCGCCGAAGTGGAACCCCCGCTCCCTTCCGAGACCCCACCCCCCGCCTCCCCCGCCGCGGAAACCCTGACGGCCGTGGCCTCCTCCCTGACCGGCGACCACGACCTCTCGGAACGCGAACGCAACTTCGTCCGCTCCCTCGCGGAGGCCGCCGGTTCCGTCACCAGCGCCAGTGGAAAACTGAATGCTGACCTTCCCAAATCCATCGTCACCGCAGCCTCCGGCATGGTGGACCGCATCCCCGCGGAGACCGTCAACACCTTCCGCTCCGTCGCCAACACCGCCAAAACCGCCGCGCGCGATTTCATCCCCGACCTCCCCACGGAACAGGGCAATGACCTCATGCCTCCGACCCCGGAAAAAATGCCGGACGCCCTCCCCACTTTCAACGCCCAATCCAGCGGCAAAATCGACGTCCAATCCGACCGCCAGGCGGATTACGACCAAGCCAATAACAAAGTCATTTTCACCGGCAAAGTGGAACTCAACAGCGCCGCCATCCGCCTCCGCGCGGAGCGCGTGGAGGTCTTCATGAAAAAAGGCGGCGGCGGCATGGAACGCGTCGAGGCTTCCGGCCACGTGCTCATGCGCACCCAGGACACGGAAAACGGCCCTGGCCAGATGGCTTCCGCCGGACACGCCAGCTACAACCTCAAAACCGGCGAAATCACCCTGTCCGATTGGCCGAAAATCCAGGAAACCGGCAAGTCCCACATTTCCACGGACCCTTCGACCAAGATGTATATGTTCACGGACGGACGCCTCCGCACCGACGGACCCAACCGCACGCTCATCGGCGGAAACTAATCCCCGCCACGCCCAAAGTGGCCTGGCGTTCAACGCGCGACGATTCTATGGATGACCCGGCACCCGGCCCCGGCCGCTGCCCTGTCACCCCTGCAACCGACCGAACACGTGGATTACCTAACCAAAGCCCGGACCGTCATCGAACTGGAAGTCGCCGAGATCCAGCGCCTCGCCGGACGCATCGGCCAGCCTTTCATCGATGCCGTGGAGCTGCTGCGCCACGCCGTGGAGTCGGGTCGGAAAATCATCATCTGCGGCGTGGGAAAATCCGGGAACATCGCCAACAAAATCGCCGCCACCCTCAACAGCACCGGCGCCCCCACCGTCATTCTCAATGCCCAGGACGCCCTCCACGGCGACCTCGGCCTGGTCTCCCCGGGTGATGTTATCCTGACACTCAGCTACAGAGGCGAGACTGATGAGATCCTCAATCTTCTCCCCCACCTGAAGCGCCAGCAATGCCGCCTCATCGCCTTCACCGGCGGCCTATCCAGCAGTCTCGCGCAGGCCGCGGACCTCGTCCTGGACACCGGCGTCCAACGCGAGGCCTGCCCCCTGAACCTCGCCCCCACCAGCAGCAGCACGGTCATGCTGGTCCTCGGGGACGCGCTCGCCATGGTGCTCCTGGAAGCCCGCGGTTTCCAGTCGACGGACTTCGCCCTTCTGCACCCCGGCGGCAGTCTGGGCCGCGCCCTGCTAACCAAGGTCTCGGACATCATGCGCACCGGCGACCGCCTCCCCCTCGTTCCGCCGGACGCCACGGTCCGCGAGGCCGTCCGCACCATGGGCCGCTGCAAAGCGGGATGTGTTATCCTGACACACCCTGACAAAACCCTGGCCGGCATTTTCACGCAGGGCGATTTCGCCCGCGCCTTCGAAACCAACCCCAACCTCGCCGGCGAACCTGTCCGTCAATTCATGACGCCGGGCCCGATCACCATCCAGGCCGGAAAACTCGCGGCGGAGTTGCTCAATCTCCTGGAGCGACACCCCGTGGACGAACTCGTGGTCCTCAATCCGGAGAACCACCCGGTCGGCCTGGTGGACACTCAGGACCTCAGCCGCCACCGGATTCTCTAACGGATCCTTCCCATCCCCGCGCTCCAACGGAAACGCCCCGGAGCGGAAGATCGCCCCCCCATCCGGCGTATGGTTTTCAGCTCATGAAAATCACCCCCATCCCGGCACGGAAAACAGGAAATCACCCTAACCTCCAAGCACCACGCCGCCCGCTCCTGCCCTTGTTCCTGCTGGCTTTCGCCACCCTTTCCCCCGCCCAGTCTCCCGCGCCCGCAACACTCCCGCCGCCCTTTCCCACCGACCCGCTTTCCGCCCTGGAACGGACCTGCTTCCAAACCTCCCAGGCCTGGTCCCCCAAAGGCAATCTCCGCTCGGATGTGGCCATGGTTTACGGCATTGATCCCGGCCTCCCCGACCGCCTGAAATCCTGGCGTGACCGCGGCTACATCACCCACGTCATGACCGGTGTTTCCTGGGGACACTACCAGGATTACCTTTACGGCCGCTTCGACGGAATCAACCACGAGGACAATGCCCAGACGGACCGGAACGGCAAAAAAATCTCCCACGGTGGCGACGTCTATTACATGTGCCCCGCCGCCAATTTCGGCGAATACCTCTGCACCGGAGTCCAACGCGCCCTGGATGCCGGAGCCGAAGCCATCCATTTGGAGGAACCGGAATTCTGGGTCCGCGCCGGATATTCCGAGGGCTTCAAGCGGGAGTGGCTGGACTACTACAAGGAACCCTGGCAACCGCCCCACGAATCCGTGGATGCCCAATGGCGCTCCTCCAAACTGAAATACTATCTTTACCGCCGCGCCCTCCAACAAGTATTCTCCTATGTGCAGGCATGGAATAAAAAAACGGGCAAAAAAGTCCGTTGTTATGTCCCCACCCACAGCCTGCTGAACTACGCCCAATGGAACATCGTCAGTCCTGAGTCCAGCCTCGCCCAACTCGACGGCTGCGACGGCTACATCGCCCAGGTCTGGACCGGCACCTCGCGCACCCCTAACCGGTTTCAGGGAAAGCTGGCGGAGCGCACTTTCGAGACCGCCTTCCTGGAATACGGTGCCATGCGGAATCTTGTCAGGTCCACCGGCCGCTCCGTCTGGTGCCTGAACGACCCCATCGAGGACAACCCCAACCACGACTGGAACGACTATCAAAAAAACTGGGAAAGCACCCTCGTCGCCTCCCTCCTCCAGCCCGACCTCTGGCAATACGAGGTCGCACCCTGGCCCGAACGTGTTTTCGCCGGCCGCTATCCCCGCACCCTCACCGCGGACCAGCGCCTGGCCATTCCCCCCGCCTACGCCACGGAGCTGCAAACCGTCATGCAGGCGCTCAATAACATGAAGCAGCCCGACGTCCGGTGGGACTGCGGCACGCAGGGCGTGGGCGTGGTGATCAGTGATTCCCTCATGTTCCAACGCGGCGATCCCAGCCCCTCG
>JAQGPD010000437.1 GCA_028293305.1 Verrucomicrobiales bacterium
CGGGTCGGTTGGGTTTACCCAACAAATGCCGGCTGAAAGCTCAGGCGATGGGGACGCTGAGCCAGAAGGTGGTGGCTTCCGGGGTGCTGCGGACGCCCAGGGTGGCTCCCATTTGGGAGGCGAGGACGGAGGCGACGGTGAGGCCGATGCCGAAATGCTTGCTGTCCTTGGTGCTGGCGAAGGGCTTGAAGACGTCCTTCAGCTTTTCCGGGGCGATGGGCGCGCCGGTGTTTCTAACAAAAATATCGGCGCAACCGGGACGGCTTTCCGGAACGGAGCCGGGGGGCAGGACGTCGAGGGCGGCGGCTCCGGGCTGGCCGCTGGAGGCGACGGCTTCGGCGGCGTTCAGGAGGAGGTCGCCGAGGAGTTCCTTGAAGCGGCCGCTGTCGATTTTCACGGGCGGAAGGTCAGGGGAGATGTTCACCTGGAAGGGCACATTGAACTTGGTGAATGGCGCGCGCAAAGTGCCGTCCATGACGGGGAGGTAGTCCTTCAGCTGCACGGACTGCGGGGTGATCCTGACACATCCACCGGCGGCGAGGATGCGCTCGGCGAGACCGGCGGCGCCCTGGGCGGCTTCCTTCATGTGGTCCAGATTTTCCTTGGTGGTCTCGTCCAGGCCGTCGCCCATGAGGATGAGGCTGGAGAATCCTTGAATCACCGCCAGAAAATTATTCTGCTTATGAACCAGTCCCCGGATGAGGCTGTTGAAAAATTCACCCACAGGGGTGCCCTGGATCACGGGAGGCTGGGCCATGATATAGCCGTGTGGGGTCAACTCGCTGGTTTGCATGATTTAAAAAAGGGAGGGGTGTTCCATAAAAACCGCGATTATCAGGAATTGTAAAGTAAAAGATCAGGGAATCTTAAGAACCCGTGTTCTATATCCCCAATCGCCCGCCCCGGAGAAACCGCGTCGTCGGGGGCGGTGTCTCTGTTTTTTGAATACCGGCCGCGTTTTTTGTAAGAAGAGGCCGGGCTGCGGCATCCAACTCAGGGAAATCCATCCTCGTGAACGCCACTGAACAACAATCCCTCTTCGATGCCTGGCTGCGGCGGCATGCGGGCATCCCGCATCATGTCGCCCACGGATTCGCGGAGGGGGCGGACCGCGAGGATTTGATGCAGGAATTGCTGATCGCGCTGTGGAAATCGATCCCGGCCTTCCGGGGCGGGTGCATGGCGCCGACGTTTATTTACCGCGTCTGCCACAATGCGGCCCTAACCTGGCGTCGCGCTGGTCGGAACCGGGAAAGGCGCATGGAGCGCTACCGGGCGACATCGGAGGCGGCACTGGACGGCGCGCGCCCGCCGGACGCAGGAGCGGGGGAAGGATCGGGTTCAGGATCGGCCGGGGAGGCGGACGCGGTTTTGCTGGAACAACTTTACGGGGCCATCCGCCGGCTGCCGGATCTGGAGCGATCGCTTATCCTGCTGGCACTGGACGGATTGACCTACCGGGAAATGGCCGAGGTCCACGGGATCGGGGAAAGCAACGTGGGCGTGCGCCTGCACCGGGCGCGGCAACGGCTGGGGGTTCTTCTCGGCCAAACCCAAAACCAAAATCAGCCGTCGGCGGAGGAAACCACCTCCTGACAAAAAGGCGGGCCGCTTTCACCGTTCCCCGCACCTCGGTCAGCCTCCCTCAAAACCACCCCGCCTTCACAACCCGATCCATTTCCGAAACCTTGCCAAACCACCTAACTCAACAAAGCTGACCGACCCACCAACCCAACCCAACCCAACCCACTCAACCCACCCAACCCAATGCACCCGCCCGACCTCACCACTCTCTGGAATTCCCCCGCCAATCTTCCGTCCCCGGCCGCCTGGGATTCCCTCCTTTCCACCATCCGCACCCGCCAACACCGGCGGCGGCGCTTGTTTCTGGGGGTGCTGATTTCCGCTTCGTTTTGGACGATTCTATTGATCATCATCGTGGGAGCGCGGTGGTGGAATGGACAGGGCGCGGCGTTGCGGCGGGAGTGGTCGGCTCCCTTTTTGCTGGCGATGCAAACGGCCGCCGTCGCCTGGTTTTGGATGCTGCACTTTAAAAAAAGCGATCGGGCGCCGGCCGTGGCGGGGAAGGATCTCCGCACGGGACTCGGGATTCTACTAACGGAAAACAGGCGCACCTGCCTGCGTCAGAAAATCATCGGCACCCTGCTGCTGATCACTGCCGCCGCCATGCCTGCCGTGGTGAGCCAGCTGCAGGCGGCGGGCAAAGCGGGACGGGAAATCCAGGTCCCATTCCTGCTAGGAATGCCGTTGATCGCGGTCCTCGTGATTCTCGCCATGGTGTGGCATTATCTGAAAGTGCTGGCGCCCGAAGGCCGGGCCTTGAATGAACAGTTGGCGGAAATTCGGGAGCCTGGTATAACAGCGGTCTGAAAATCCACCCTGCCAGCCGGGGTAACTATCACCCACCCATGATCCGGCCCAAACCCCTCCACGCGTTTTCCGTCACCCGCCCCGCCGCCGCCGCGTTGTGGCTGGCATCCGCGCTGTCGCTACCCATTGCCATCACCCGGACCCTGGCCCAATCTGAATCCCCGGCTCCGTTGGCAAATCCAGCACCAGCTCCAGCTCCAGCACCAGCTCCAGCTCCAGCACCAGCACCAGCTCCAGCTCCAGCACCAGCACCAGCACCAGCACCAGCACCAGCTCCAGCTCCAGCTCCAGCCCCGCGACCGCCGCTCAAAGCCGCGCGTTGGTCCGCGGACCTCCCGGTGCCGGACCCGGTGAGTTGTGCCGTGGACCACCTCGGGCGCGTGTTTGTCACCCTGACAACCCGGCGGAAAGTAGGCGATCTTGATATCCGCGAATGGCCGGAATGGGTGCCCCGCGATCTGGCATTGGAATCGATCGAACAAAAAAAGGAGTTCTTCCACGAAGCGCTCGCGCCCGGCCGGCTGCGCGGTCCGACGGCCAGCCTGACGGACTCCAACAAGGACGGCTCGGTGGACTGGAAGGACCTGACCACCCCCACGGAAACCATCATCCAACTAACCGATAGCGACAACGACGGCCGCGCGGACAAATCCACCGTTTTCGCCACGGATTTCCGCACCGAGGTCACGGGCATCGCGGCGGGCGTGATGGCTTTGGACGGAGATGTTTACAGCACCATCGCCCCGGACGTCTGGAAACTAACGGATGCCGACCAGGACGGCATCGCGGAAAGCCGCCGCAGCATTGCCCATGGATTCGGCCACCACGTCGCCTACGCCGGACATGATATGCACGGCCTGCGGATGGGGCCGGATGGACGGATTTATTGGAGCATCGGGGACAAAGGCGTGAATGTTCTCCTGCCCGACGGCACGCGCGCCGCCCGGCCGCATGAAGGCTGCGTGCTGCGCTGCGAGCCTGACGGATCGAGTTTCGAAATCTTCGCGCACGGCCTGCGCAACGTGCAGGAAATCGCCTTTGATGATTTCGGAAATATGTTCGGCGTGGACAACGATGCCGACAAGCCAGGTGAAAAAGAACGCCTCGTCTCCATCCTTGAACAGAGCGATTCCGGCTGGCGCTGCGCCTGGCAATATCACAATAACTGGAGCCCCTGGATGGCCGAGGGCCGCTGGAAAACCCCGCATGCCGACCAGCCGCTTTTCCTGACACCTCCCCTGGCGCTCAGCCACGATGGCCCCTCCGGCTTTGAATACAACCCCGGCACCGCGCTTTCCCCGGAATGGCGCGGCTGGTTTTTCATGAACCAATTTCCCTCCGGCAAAATGACCGCGCTGCGCCTGGAGCCGGACGGCGCGTCGTTCCGGCTGGCGGAGGAGACCGCGGTTTCCGAAGGCATCATGGGCATCGGCATGAGTTGGGGTCCGGATGGCGGACTGTATTTCGCGGATTGGGACGGCGGTTATCCGCTGGATGGCAAAGGCGGGGTGTGGCGCCTGGATGTGCCCGCCGCCCAGGCCGATCCTATCCGTCAGGAAACGCAAACCATTCTGGCCGCGGGATTCCAAAAATCCAGCCCGGAGGCCCTCCGTCCCCTCCTCGGCCACGCCGACACGCGCGTCCGCGGCGGAGCCCAGCGGGAACTGGCCTCACGCTCCGCCAGGCCTGTCCTGACAGAAATCGCCACCGCTCCCGGCGCGCCGCTTTTGGCCCGCCTTCATGCCTTGTGGGGACTTGGACAGGGCCTGCGCAGGGGGACTTGGAACAATGAGGATTTGTTGTCGAAATCCCTGACAGATCCCGATCCCGAGGTCCGCGCCCTAACCGCCAAAATCCTCGCCGAGGGCAAACCCGCCCCGCTTCTTGACAAGTCGTTGCTTCAGCTCCTGACAGACACCTCCCCGCGCGTCCGCCTGCATGCCGCGCTGGCCATCGGACGACGCCACACGCCCGATGCGCTGCCCGCCCTGACAACATTTACCGAAGGCCTGAAACGCGGGGACGCCGTGCTCCGCCACGCCGCCGTCACCGCCCTCGCCGGCACTGCGGAACCCGCCGCGCTCGCCGCCCTGGCAAAAAACCCCAACGCGGAAACCCGGCTCGCCGCCTGCCTCGCGCTGGGCCGACTGGCTTCTCCGGAGACCGCTGTTTTCCTGACGGATTCCGACCCCGCCATCGCCGCGGAGGCCGCCTGGGCCATTCATGATGACGACGGGATCCCTGCGGCCCTGCCCGCCCTCGCCGCCTGGCTGGACACGGCTCCTGACATTTCCCCGGAACGCGCCCTGCGCCGCGCGGTGAATGCGAATTTCCGCCTCGGCACGCCGGAGGCCGCCGCCCGCCTGGCCCGCTTCGCCCTGAAACCGCGCCTCACCTTTCCATCCTATCCTCCCGCCTCCAAATCCAAAAACGCCGCCCCGCCCGTCCCCGATCCCCAGGAGGAGGCCCTGGTTCTCCTGACACTTTGGGCCGCCCCGCCGGCGCTCGACCGCATGGACGGGCGACCCCGGACCTACCCCGCGCGCCCGCCGGAAGCTGTGCGCCCGGCCCTCGCCCCCATGCAGGATTCCCTCCTGGCCCTGACAGATCCTGACATGAAATCCCAGGCGCTCAGCCTCATGGCGGTTTTCAATCTGGACGTGCCCGCGCCGGTCGCCGCCGCCGCCGCGCAGGATCCGAAAACCCCCGCCGCCGTCCGCCTGCAGGCCCTGCGCCTCCTCGCCGCGCAGCACCCCGCCGCGCCGGAACGCCCCGCGCTCCTAACTTCGCTGCTGACTTTGAAAAATTCCCCTGCCCTGCGCATCGAGTCCCTCACTCAACTCCTCGCACTGGATCCCGTGAAAGGCATTTCCGCCGCCACCGGTCTGATCCGCGGCGGCTCCCTGACCGAACAACAGGCCGCCACCGCCGCCCTCGCCACCGCCCACCACCCGGAGGCCGACCAGCAACTTCTGACCCTCCTGACCCCCGCCGGCGACGCCGCCGCCGCTGCTCCCGGCATCCGCCTGGATGTGATCGAAGCCGCCACCGCCCGCGCCGCCGCCGTTCCCGGCCTGGCCGCCGCCCTGGAAGTCCGGCAAAAAACCCTGACAAGTTCCCAGGACCCACTCGCGCCGCTGGCCGACTGCCTGACCGGGGGCGATCCCGCGGCGGGACGCGTGGTCGTCATGGAAAACAACGCCGCCAACTGCGTCGCCTGCCATCGATTCCAAAAAGGAGCCGGCAGCACCGTCGGCCCGCCACTGGAAAGCATCGGCAGCCTCCAGGCCCCGCCCTATTTTCTCCAGGCACTTGTTATTCCCTCCGCCGTCATCGCCCCCGGTTATGGCATGGCCACCCTGACATTGAAAAACGGCACCGTCCTCGCCGGCACCCTGACAGAGGAAACCGCCGACAAAATCACCCTGCGTCTGCCGGACGGCACCGCCACCTCCGCCGCCACCGCCGACATCGCGGAGCGCACCCCGCCGCTTTCCGTCATGCCCCCCATGCACGGCATCCTGACACCGCGCCAGATCCGGGATGTCATCGCCTACCTCGGCACCCTGACCGCCAAGCCGGACAAAACCGGCACCGCCGCCGGAAAGGAGCACTAACAATACCCGCAACAAGGCCCGTCCCGGCCTTGTTTTCATAGCCCCGGTTTTCCAGAACCCTGACATCCCAACCCAACTCCCAACCAGCCCAACCCAACCAGCCAAACCAAACCCACATCAACACCAACACCAACCCCAACCCCAACCCCAACCCC
>JAQGPD010000473.1 GCA_028293305.1 Verrucomicrobiales bacterium
CGCATGTCGGTGGCTATAAAGATTCCGGCCCTCCGGGCCTAATGTTGCAGAGGCCTGGCGGATACGGCATTATCTTAACTGCTCTATCCCGCCTCGGTCCATTATCCGAATCGCTCTAACCTCCGCCGGCCCCCGGCATCCGTGCAAAAAGTCCAACGCACCTCAACGCAAGGACAGAAACACCAACAAATAAAGCGGACCCGCAATTCCCGCCAATGCTCCTGGTGGACAGAATGTCCACCCTCCGAAGCGCGCAGCGCAAGATCGGAGGGTCAACATTCTGTTGACGCGGTGCTCCGGGCAAAAAGCCATCACGCGCCGCAGCCCACGCATAACCATTATCGACGAGCGTCGACGGCCTGCCGCGCACCAACACGTATCCGTGTGCGCTGACAAACGCGGCACCAGCGAGCTGACCCCTGCGGTCGGGTATGAGACCGTCGCCGGCCGGGTGGGGAATATCACCGGAGGCGGGGACAGCTTCAACTACACTTACAAACCGGATGCCCCGCATCTGCCGGCAGGCACCACCGCCTCGATTGGGAATGATGAGCTTCCCCTCAACGTTCTAAATGTCTGGGAACCGAATCGTGATGTGCTGGACCGGAAGGAAAATAAGTTGAACGGAAATTTTGTTTGGTGGTATGACTACACCGTGAACTCAATGGGCCGTCGCAGCAATGTGCAGGAACAGGGAACCGCCTATCCGGGAAATGCGGCGGTGGACTGGGGTTACAATGCGCGGGGCGAGGTGACGCTGCACAACCACAGCGCCAATGCCAACGACCGGGTGTTCGCCTTCGACGGGATCGGCAACCGGACGAAGGGGGCGGTGGGCACGGTGTTGCCCGCCGGCGCGGACACGGTTTCCAATGCCTTGAATCAATACACCGCTTTCACCGGGTCCAACCTGGGCTATGACTTCGATGGAAACCTGACCACCGACGGGGAAGCCGACTCCAGCAGAAAACAATTTACTAGCTTAATGTGCCGGTTTCAATCTTGATGAAAATCGATTTCAAAAAACTTGGGAAAATCTTTGTTTTTATTTGCCTGGGCATTGGGGCGTTGCTGACTTTGGATTGGTGGTTTAGTCCGCTTCGTCCACTTCGGTTGTCCTCTTCGGTATCCGGAATAGAATATTACAATGGACCGACCACATTCACGGGTGATGGTAATTTCTTTCTGGTCGCTTCGTGTAATCAGGAATTTTATCAGATGTATGCCAAGTATTTAAAGCTTGATCCTATACAAGGGGCCGAAGTTCCCGAAGGATGCACGGAGTGGAGTATTTGTCCGATGGAATGGTGGACACCGCCTTTGAGTTTACGGGGTGGCTACTACATGCATAATAGAGGTCAGGAAATGCTCTTAAGTTATTCAGGAGGCCGAATGTATTTGAACATCAAAAATACCTAGGTGTGATGTTTCTGTTAGTGTAAATTTATATCGACCACTGAAATCGGCTGCCGGGTGAATCGATGTGGGGCAGATGGAGGAACAGGCTATCGTGGCGGGCCGCAAAACCAGCTTGTCTGTTTTTTTGAGCGTTGTGGCCCATTCGTTCCTATGCCGGGGAAGGGTCCATAGGCTGTGACGGGCTGTCAGGAGCGGTATTTCCATGGGCCGCCGTCGGGTGGGTCCGGGAGGTTGGGGAGAAGTTCGTCCTGCCAAGTGCCGTTGTTGATTCTCTCTTTCTGGATGCCGGTCCATTTGTAGAGGAGACGGTTCAGAAATTCCATGGGAAGGACATAGCAAAAAACGAGGAGGGCGGCGATGCCCGGGGCGTGGAATAACGTCACGAATCCAACGCAGAGCACGAAGGGAACGGCGTAGGGCCAGATGGGGCGGGGGCCGTCGAAAAACCAATACGCGAGGGCGGCGGCGGGCAGCATGGAAATGACGAGGAAATAGCCGGGCAGGTGCAGCCAGTGGGGCAGGGCGAAGCCTAACCCAATAGCGGAAGTCAGCAGCGCCGCGCGGCCGACGGCGGACAGGAACGATTTCCAAATCGGTCTGGGGGCTTTGGGTTCCAGCGGAACGATTTTTTCATACAGGGAACCGAGGGCGTTTACCCGGCGCTTGAAGCGATCGAGGACGGTTCCGGGAAAGGCCCAGACGAGGAGGCCCAGCAACGCGAGGAGATACCCGGTGGAAATGCGGGCGCTGGCGAGCGCGCCATTCAAGGACCAAAGAATGGTGCCGAGGGCGGCAACACAAATGAGGTCGAACACGAGGGCCCATTTCAGGGAAGTCAGGGTTTTAGCCAGCAGGGCATGGGCCATCAGGAAGGGCAGGCCCAGCAGAAAGACGGAAAGTCGGGGTTCCTCGCTCCAAAGGGAGAATCCATAGGCCAGCATGGCGGCTGCCATCAGGGCCGCGCCGGCTTTTGCCCAGGTGGGGGTGAGATCGGGGTCGTGCTTCATGGCGTCGTGGAATCTAGGAACTTAGGAATCCGGCGGATCAGGCGGATCAGGCGGATCAGGCCGATCAGGCCGATTAAAAAACTGAACCGGCCTGCCAAGGTTTATCCGGTTCCGGAATATGTCACCGGGAGGGAAACGACAACAGAAATTGCCAGGGCTGGACTTTCTCTTTACCGTGGAGGATGGAGCCGGGCATCTTCGCCACGGCGGGGGCTTTCTATCCAACGGTCCCGGCCGCTTCCCGTCCGGATTTACCTGCAGGGAAAAAACCGAAGGGCCCGGAGGATCGGCTGGCTTGGGTTCAAGCGGGTGGACCGATGCTCCGGGCCGGGGCCTGGTTTTTTTGTCAGGGGCGCTTTGTCAGGGGCGCGGGTCTTTGGAGTTATTCCTTGGCCTTGGCTTTTTCAGCGTCGGCGGCTTTCTCTGCTTCGGCGGCTTTGGCCTTGTCCACGGGAGGAGCGGTTTTGATGGCTTCGCGGAGTGCTTTTTCGAATCCTTTGTCGGAGGGATGGCCTTCGAAAAGCATGGTGCCGTCGGCGGAGAAGACGGCGCTGTGGGGGATGCCGCTGAAGTTCAGGGGGTGCTGCGCGCCTTCGGTGACGGGGAATTTGATTTTCAGTTTTTTGACCACGCCGAGAATTTCCTCGTTGGTGGCTTGCTGGGAGTGGGCTCCGACGATTTTCAATCCCTTGGAGTCATAACGCTTCGCCAGGGAGTTGAACATGGGCATGGCGGCGAGGCAGGGGCCGCAGTTCACGCCCCAGAATTCCACGATGACGGGGCTGCCTTTCAGATAGTCCGCGGTGACTTCGGTGCCGGAGACGGTCTTGCCGAATTTAAATTCGCTCAGGTTGACCTTGGCGACGGTTTCTGTCGAGTTTTTGTCTTTCCCCTTTTCCTTATCCCGGTCAGCAGCATGGAGGGGCATGGCGAGGGTGGGGGCGAGAGCAAACAGGAGGAGGGCGGGGAGAAGTTTCATAACAAGTTGTGGTTGTGGAGGAGGTGTAAAAATTAAGCCGCCTGGCAATCAGTGTCCAAACATTTTGCGAGATCGGATTTCTCAGTTTTGAGACCAAGATGCGGGAGTAATTCTGACAATTTCGTAACTTTTCATAAAAACCAGACCCGCCGACTTGATAATTACAGTGACTACTGTATATTTGAAGAGTCACCGTGAAAATCATCCAAACCAAAACTTCAAAGCGTGCGGGAACATTATTCCGCTCATCACGATTGCGCCGGGCCTTCACCTTGGTGGAGGTGCTCATGGCGGTGGCGGTGCTTTCCACGGTGGGAGCGTTCGGAATCTACACGACGACCACGATGAGGGAGGCCGGTGAAAACACCAAGTTGGAGCGTGATGTGGCGGTGCTGAACAAAGCGCTGAGGCAGTATGAGCTGTTTGGAGGATCGCTGAGCGGGGTATCGGATCCGCAGTTGGTTTTGAATAAACTGAAAACGCGCCTCATCGGGGATAACAAGAAGGAGATGGCGGGTTTGAAGGGAAGCATGCTGGACAGCCGGCTGAGAGTGGAATTGCAGACTGACACCCAGGCGGCGTCCACGGATCCGCGGGCCCGATACATTGCCGCCAAACGTCAATTCGCGATCGAGACCAGCGGGAACGTGGGGATTAAACGCTTCGTTTTGGATGAGGCTTTGGCCAAGATTGATTACGGCACCGAGCATCGGGACACCCCCATGAGGCTGGCGAAGGTGGATAAGTGGGTGTGGGACTTCCAGGACACGACGCCCACGCGTGACGCCCCCACGGCCACGTCCACGACCACTGCCGTTTCGCAGCCGCTTCCTCCCAGTCTGAGCACGGCGGCCCTGGTGCCTCCGGCTTTCAACCTGCCTTCAGGAACCTATCCATTGAAGGATTTTCCGGTGGGCGTGACCCTGACGGATCCCAATGTCCCCGGCACATCCGAACTGCTCTTCAGTGTGGGGGGCGGTCCGTTCCAGCGCTACACCGGCACGGTGCAGTTCGATCCCGGCACGGTGGTGACGGCCTATGCGACGCCGATGGATCCTGACAAATTCGATCCCAGCGGCAACAGTCTGCGCGACTACCGCACGGCAGCGGAAACTCCGGTGCTAACATTGACCTATCCGGAGACCGTCCTTTCCTACAGCGAGCTTGGCGGACCCATGCTGCCTTCCAATACACCGGGGAAACCGGTGCAGGGCCTGCTTTCCCTGGCAAATGGCGCGGTCATTCCCGATGCCTATCAAAGCAGCACAGTCTTCCAGCCGCGTTGGACGCTGGATGGAAGCGATCCTCTTTCCTCGACGACCGCCTCCATCAGTCCCGACTTCAGCGGCGGCTATCCGGGCAGCAACGTGCCGGTGGCGCTCAGCGCATGGAAATCGGCTGATAACACGTTGACGGTCAAAGCGGCGGTAAAGACCCTGCGGCCGGAAATTGTGACTTCCTCCGCCATGAAGACCGTGGTGCTGACGCGCGAAGTGACGCCGCTTCCGCCGCCGGTCATTGCGTTCACGGAGCGGGATTGCACACTCTCATTGGACACTTCCAAAAACAATGTTCCCCAGGGGGCGCGTATTTTTTACACTCTGGACGGGACGGATCCTGGCCAAAACGGGGGCGAGCCGGTGAAGGGTATCCTATATGATGGACCGTTTTTATTGGTGGGGAACTATCAACAAATCGTCACCATCACGGCGCGAACCTATCCACCGGCTGAGTATAAAGAATGGTTCTCCACCAGTCCGAAGAATGTGAAGGATTACAAATTGCCCGCGGCCGTCGATGTGTATGTGGGCGGTGACTTCGAGCAGGGCACGGGCGGCGCGAATGCCCTCCGGGGAATTGCCAGGCTCCGGGCGGACGGACAGGTGGACACGCGGTTCAATACCGGCAGCGGCGCCTCCGCCGGCAGCCTGGTCGGAGTGGTCAGGCAGACCGGGAGCGGCGTGGTGGCGGGCGGCGACTTTGAATCCGTGAACAGCGCGGACCGCCCCGGCCTTGTGATGCTGCAATACAACGGCGCGGTGGACCCCTCCTTCAACGCCGCCCTGACCGGGGGCAAATCCGCCACCCTTCTTCCCTGAATATGAAATCCACCGAATTCCCATGGCGCATTCCGGCGGCGCTCACTTTGTTATGGCTGGCCGCCGGCGTCTCGCTGGCCCTGGCATTGTCCGGCCCCGCCAGGGTGGCTTTGCCCGGATGCGCGGATGGCGCGCCGGGCTGCGCGGCCCTACTCACCAGCGGCTATGCGTCGATTTTCGGCGTGCCTGCGGGATGGGTCGGCGTGACGGTTTTTTTGTTGCTGGTCCTGACATCCGGAGCGTTCGCCCGGCGCGAGCCGACGGTGGCCGCGGTTTTGGGAGGCACGCTGGCGGGGGCTGTTTTGGGCGGGGCGGCGTGGTTCGTCACCGTGCAGGCCGTGTTGTTGAAACAATGGTGCCCGTGGTGCCTGACAGCCCATGCGGCGGGCACCGTGGCGGTGGCGCTGCTCATGCTGGAGCGTCGCTCACGGCCGGTGGCGGAGCGCGCGGGGCCGCGGTGGATGCCGGCCCTGACTGCCGCCGGATTGGTGGCGTCCGCCTTGGTGGCGGTGGGCTCCGCTTGGCGGTCCGGTGCGCTTGGTGGCGGTGGCGGTGCCGGTGTTAGTGTTGGTGCCGATGCCGGTGTCGGGCAGGAAATAGCGGAATCCATTCCGCAGCCGGGTCCATTGCCCGGGGGAAATCCGTGGTCCTTGGATGTGGGTTCCCACACCATGAATTTGGATTTGTCGCTCTTCCCTGCGGCAGGGGTGAAGGATGCATCGCGCACCGCATTTCTCCTGACAGATTACACCTGTGCCCATTGCCGGGGATACGGGCCGTTTGTGGAGGAGGTGGCCTCCGATCAGGATCAACCCGTGCGGCTCATGCTCCTGCCCGCCGCGCGTGATGCGGAAGGCGCGGCGATCCACCGGGTTCTCCTGACACTGTTTTATGCGGATCCCGCAGCGTGGCGCGTGCTGCACGGCCAGTTGTTGTCAGGCTCCGTTCCGCCCCGCGCGGAGGAGGTGTGCCTGGCCGCGCGCACCGCTCTCGGCGAGACCGGCTGGCACGATGCCTGTGCGGCCCATGCCAAGTCCGCGGACCTGGCGATGTCCACGGCCCGTGCCATCCAGGCGGAAAGCCGCAGGAGATTTCCGGATTCCATGCTGCCCCAACTCCTGGCCGGCAGTGAAGTGCTCATGGGTGCCGAAGGCGATAGGAACCGCCTGAACGAATTCCTGGCCGCCAACGCCAACGCCAACGCCACCCCTCCTGCTGGAACTCCAGGCCCCTCCCCTCCCGCGCGCTCCGCTCCGCCCGCGCTGGCCTTGCTGCGGCCTGACTATCCATTGGGAAATCTGCCGGCCACCAGCCGTGCCGACGTCACCTTGCAGTTGATGAATCCCGGCCCGCAGTCCCTTCCGGTGCCGCGTCTGGAACTCCCGGATGGCTGCCTCGTCACGGCTTTCCCGGTTGGCGATGTGCCGGCCACCTCGGGCGCCGAGATCAAGGTGGCATGCACCGTGCCGCACGCCACCGGATCCTTCCAAAAATTCATCGTGCTCCACACCCCGCACGCCGCGCTCACGGCCCGCCTGCACGGCACCTCCGAATCCGGTGACACCACGGTCGCCGCGCAGCCGGAATCCGCCCCCGTCCCCCATGTCCCGGTCCCATGAATTTAAATTCTCCCTTTTCCAAAAAAATCGTCAGGGTTTGTCAGGCCCTTTGGTTGTGGTGCATGCTGGCCTCCGCCGCCCCGGCCCAGAACACCACGCTCACCCTCAGTCAGTCGGCGGACGCCACCGAGGCGAATCTCAGCTACGGCCAGGTGGTGACCTTCCGCATTTCCTACGCCGTGGCCAGCACCAGCGTGAACGCCGCCGGAGCCTATCTGACATTTCCGCTGGATAGCAAGTTCGACCTGGTGGGCATGCAGAAGTCCGCCCACGTGGCCACTTCCTCCTATGATGACACCAACCGCACCGGCCGGTTCGACTTCATCTCTCCATTGCCTGCCGGGGTCTCCGGGGAACTGGCCGTCCAGGTGCGCTTCAAATCCGGCACCGCGGAAAACACCGTGGGCACTTTCAACGCCACCCTCCGCGCGTCCAACGCCACCACCGTGGTGGCGGCCAAACTCGGAGTGAAAGGCGTCAATGCCTCCGCGGGACCCACCTTCAAAAAAGGAATGTATGTGTATAAATACGGTCCTTCCAACATTTCCTTCAACGCCCCTTGGTTCGACTACTCCATCCGCCACGGCAACAGCGGCGCCAGTGGCGACAGCGTGGGCAACTACGCCGTCGAGGATATTTTCCCCACGGGCACCAAGCTCAACTACTTCGTCTCCGACTGCTTTGCCGGCACCAACAACGCCGTCAAAGTCACCTACATCACCAACCTCAATCCGACCTGGCGTGTCTGGGGAGCCAATCCGCTCTACCGCACCGGCGACAACGCCACCCGTCATTGGCCCGCTGAAGTCGCCCTCGCCGCAGACGAATACATCACCGGCTTGAAAACGGAATATGGCACCCTGCCAGGGGGTGGAAATTACCACCCTGACAACCAGCGGAATTCGTTATACATCAGCCTCAACTTTGTGCCAGGGATCACCCGCCCCGGGCATTTGAAAAACTGCGCCACCACCACGGGCAGCGGCATGACGCCCCTCGCCGGCTGCACGGACGCCACCATCACGGATCCCGCCCCCAATTACTACCTCTGGTCGAACTACGGCGGTCCCAACCCCCTGGGCATGGGCAACGCCATCACCATTCATGGCCACCTAGGGCAATATCCGGACAGTAATGCGGATATCGTGAACCCCGTGCTTATTTATCTGTTGCCACCGGAACTCGAATACATAGGCAACTTCGGAGCCGATGGTTATGCATGGGACAATGTGGGGAAAAACGCGCCGGTGTTCGACAAAATCGATAACTACAATGGAACCGGACGCACCCTCCTGCGCTGGCGTTGGAGTGCGGCGAACCCGCAATCCATCAAAGCGGTCAAAAATTATTCGGAACTGCATTTCCGCTTCGACGCCCGCGTGAAACCCGGCACGCTGAACGGCAACTACCTTTACACCCTTCACGCCGCCTGGGAGTCACCCGCCATTAACAACTCCGGCATGCAGGTCACGGACGTCGAGGATCTGGATGCCGATGGATCAAAAACCGATCGCCTGCTCACTTCCAACACCGGCGTGTATGTCCAAACCAACGGCGGCCTGGCCTCCGTCTCGTCCACCATGGAAGTCAAAGGTGAGCTGGACACAGCCTGGTCCAAGTTCCCGGCCACCGGCAGGACCGTGCCCTCGGGCAGGGCGGACTATCTGATCAGCATCACCAACGACGGCGGGGTGCTCATGAAGGATCCCGTGGTCATCGACATCCTGCCCGCCCTCAACGACCGCGGAGTCATCGATACCAGCAAGCGGAACAGCCAATGGGAACCCTTCCTGGCCGGCGAGGTCACGGCCCCCGCCGGGATGACCGTTTTTTACAGCCTCAGCAAAAATCCCTGCCGCGACGAACTCACCCCCGGCCTGCCCGGCGGATGTGAGGATCCCAAATGGTCCGCCGTCCCGCCGCCTGATATCA
Organism: Verrucomicrobiales bacterium; assembly: GCA_028293305.1. GTDB lineage: Bacteria > Verrucomicrobiota > Verrucomicrobiia > Verrucomicrobiales > V1-33 > CAIZWU01. The sequence goes on from JAQGPD010000473.1 coordinate 9,056, forward strand.
CCCTGGTGAAGTCCCTGAAATTCGACGGCACCGGCCTAACGCTCCGCCCGCTGGAGCGCGTGGAAATCAGCTGGCCCATGCGCGCTCCCCTCACCGCGCCCACCGGCGGGGAAATCGCCTGGAACAGCTTCGGCGTCATCGCCAAACGCGTGGACGACAACCGCTCCACCCTGCCCACGGAACCCGTCAAAACAGGCATCACCGTCAAGCCGCCGGACCCGCCCTACTACGGCGACAGGGTGTGGATCGATGGAAATAAAAACGGCATTCAGGATCCCGGCGAGGCAGGCCTCAATGGCGTCCGCGTGGAGCTCTACCGGGACAATGGCGACAAAATCCCGGATCCTCTAACGGACATGGCGGTCACCTT
>JAQGPD010000478.1 GCA_028293305.1 Verrucomicrobiales bacterium
TGGGTTACAGTTTCATTCTTCTGGTATTTGCAGGAGCGCTGGCGCTGACCGCCGGAGTGGTGGCGATGCTGGTGTTAGCGCCCAATTTCCTGACCTTGAAAATCGCCGTGGTGGTGGGCGCGACGACCGGCGGCTTGTCGTGGGCGATTTTAAAAGCCGTGTGGATCCGCTTGGAGGCGCCGACCGGACTGCGGCTGGACCGGGAAAATGCGCCGGCCTTGATGGATTTGCTGGAATCAATGCGCACCCGTTTGAATGCCGCGGCGTTCCACCGCGTGCTGCTGACCCCGGAATACAATGCGTCGGTGTGCCAGGTTCCGCTGTTGGGCATGTTCGGCTGGCATCGGAATTACCTCAGCCTGGGGCTGCCGCTGCTGCAAAGTCTGAGCGCTCCGGAATTCGAGGGGGTGCTGGCGCATGAATGCGCCCACCTGGCGCGCGGCCATGCCGGGCTGGGAAATTGGCTCTACCGAATGCGGCGGTCCTGGCAACAACTGATCCACCAGCTGCAGCGGCAACAGAACGGGGGCGGACGGGTTTTTTCCAAGTTCCTCCATTGGTTCTGGCCGCGGTTCAATGCCCACGCTTTTGTGAATTCGCGGGCCAATGAATACGAGGCGGATGCCGTGGCGGCGCAGCTTGTGGGGCCGGAGCGGATGGCCACGGCGCTGACCCGCGTGGCGGTCTATGGCCGGCATTTGAATGAGGGATTCTGGGCACCCGTGATGCGCCGCGTCCAGCACGAGCCCGCGCCGCCCGGCAATATTTTCCAGGAAATGCAAAGCGTGCTGAAGCGGGGGCCGGGACTGGATTTGGAGTCACGGTGGATGCATCGCGCCTTTTTGGTGAATACGGACAATGACGACACGCACCCCTGCCTGCGCGAGCGCTTGGAAAACCTGGGCGGGAGGCCGGATGGCGCCGTCGATTCCCGGCTTCCGCCCCTGACCGGACCCAGCGCGGCGGAACATTATCTGGGCGGCCATGGCGATGCGCTCATCAGCCGGCTGGCAAAGGAATGGGCGGATCTCGTGCAGGCCGGCTGGGCGCGGGAGCACGCGGAAACGAAGGCGATCGCGGATCGCCTGACCGCGGAGGGAGGCGCGGAGGTGAGAGGACCGGCACCGGTGGATGTGTTATGGAGCAAGGCGGAGGCGGTCATGCGGCTGGGCGGGCCGGGTGCGGCGCAGGAATTGATCGATGAGATCCTGATCCGGGAGCTGACGCATGCGGACGCGTTGTTTTCACGCGGGGCGTGGCGATTGAGTCAGGACGATGGCGGCGGGGTGCGGGATGTGGAACGGGCCATGGAATACGATCCGGAGTGGAAACACGCCGGACTCCAGTCCTTGGGCGCCTATTATCATCGGCATGGGATGGGGGCCGAACTCAAGGACGTCCGCCAACGTTTTGAAACCTTCCTATCAACCCAGGGCGAAGTGTTGCAGGAGCGATCGGGTGTGGCGCTGAACGATCCGCTGAAAGCCCACGGCTTATCCCAAGGGCAACTCGAAGACTTTCAACGCATTCTGGCCGCCGAACCGGTCATCGCAGCGGCTTGGTGCGCGCAAAAAGTCCTGCGCCTTTCCCGGAAAGGCCACCTGCACGTGCTCTGCGTGGAGGTGAAGGTCCCCTTCTGGAGGCTGCGCACCGACGGGGCGGATCAGGCGATGATCCAACGTTTGTCCCGGGCGCTCCCCTTCCCGGATGAATGCGTGGTTTTTGTCAGGAAAAAAGACCTCATCCACCTCGGGGACAAAATCAAACGCATGGCGGATTCGCGGGTTTATCGACGGGAAGGCGGCGGCTGAAAGCGGCAGGACCGCCCTTTTCCAACGGGCATTCAACGAAAATTGGCCAAGCCAAAGCGTCAGGACGCGGAAGGTTCGCGCGCTGTCTTTTCGGCCGCCTGCGGCATGCAGCCGGTCATGCCCTCCCCCCTACCCCGAAAGGGGTATTTCCAGACACCATTCTAAAAAAAACGATTAAGAAATGATTGACCGGCATGGCCCGCGTCTGGCATTTTGCAAAGGATGAAAACTTTTCACGCCTCCCTGCTTCTTACCCTGCCGCTCCTGGCGCTTCCTGCCGTCGCGCAGGATGTGCGTGTGGGTTTGGTGTCGTATTGGCCCATGGATGAGGTTTCGCCGGACGGCCTGACAACTCCGGACAAAGCCCAGCTGCACACCAATCTCACCCTGCTGAACATGACCGCAGCCAATCTGGCGGTCGGGCACAGCGGTAACGCCATGACGTTCAACGGGACGAATCAACTCCTCTGGGCCGACACCGGCACGGGAGCGAATCCCGGGCTGCCTTTGCAAAACAATGTCAGGAAAACCATCTGCATGTGGATCAAGGGCGACGGCCCCGCCCAGCAGGACCGCCGGTTTTTCGCGGAGGCCAGCATGGCCACCAACACGCCCATGTTCAATATGGGCACTGACAGCGCGGCTTCCGGGCGGACGGGAAAAGTGGATATTTACATCCGGAGCGATGCCAATGCCGCGACGGTGAATCATGCCAAAAGCAATGGCACTCCCCTGGACAATACCTGGCATCACATCGCGATGACCGACGACAACGGCGTGGTGCGTTATTATTTCGACGGCGTGCCGGACACCTCGGCCCTGACCTACACACGGCCCGTGATGACGTTGAATACCATCAGCTTCGGCGGAATCATGCGTCAGACGGGACCCGCGGGACTTTTCAGCGGAGCTATCGACGATGCCGCGGTGTGGAACCGGATTCTGAGCCAGGCGGAGATCCAACAAGTCATGGCTTCCGGCATTTCCACGCCGGTTCCGCCCCTGGTGATTGCCAGCCGGCTGGGACCCTACCGCCAGGGCGACCGCGTGCGGTTTTCGTTGGAAACCAAGGGGTTCGAGCCTACAACCTGGCAGTGGAAATTGAATGGAGCGGACATTCCCGGCGCCACGGAAAGCACCTACACCACGCCTCCGCTGACGGCCGCGCTGCAGGGCAATTACACGGCTTTGGTGAATGGCACCGAAGTCTCCAGCACGGCGGCGGTCGCCGTGACCTCCGACCCCGCCCCCAGCGTGACCACCAATCTGGTGAGCTGGTGGCCCTTCAATGCAGTGGATGTCTCCGGCTTCCCCACCACCACGCCGGATCCCTGGGGCGGCCACCCGCTGAGCTGCACGGACATCGACGGCTCCGCCCTGGTGCCCGGGCAATTCGGCACGGCCATGGAATTCGACGGCACCACCCGCATCGCC
>JAQGPD010000481.1 GCA_028293305.1 Verrucomicrobiales bacterium
CGCCACCTCGCCACCTCGCCACCTCGCCACCTCGCCACCTCGCCGCCTTTTGGCGCCGCCGCTTCTGGCCTTTCAGTCGGCGGCTTGAATGAATGCCCCGTTGCCGCCGTTGGGAATCCGCGCCACGGAGGGGCTGCCCGCCATGCTGCACGTTGAAAACCTGACCATTTCCTTTCCCGTCATGCGCGGCCTTTTTTTCCGGCATGAGGAAAAACGCGTGACGGCCGTGGATGACGTTTCCTTTTCTGTCCCCAAGGGAAAAACCGTGGGACTGGTGGGCGAAAGCGGGTCCGGGAAAACGACCATCGCCCGCGCCTTGGTGAAGCTGCAGGAGGCCACTTCAGGCCGCATTCTCTACGCCGACCGCGATATCGCGCCGCTCAGCCAGGCGGAATTCCTCCCGCTGCGGAAGGAAATCCAGATGGTTTTTCAGGATCCCTACGGGTCGCTGAATCCGCGGCTCACCATCGCGCAGACGCTCACGGAGCCGATGGAAATCCATTTTCCGGGCCGCAGCGCCGCCGACCGCCGGGAACGCGCGGCGGGTTTGCTGAAAAAAGTGGGACTCAGTCCGGACAGTCTCGGGCGGCGTCCCCGGGAATTCAGCGGCGGCCAGCGCCAACGCATCGGCATTGCCCGCGCCCTCGCCGTGGAACCGCAGTTTATCATATGCGATGAATCCGTCAGCGCCTTGGACGTCAGCATCCAGGCCCAGATCATCAATCTCCTCCAGGACCTGCAGGAGGAACTCGGCCTGACCTATCTTTTCATCGGCCACGACCTCGCGGTGGTGGAGCACATCAGCGATGAAATCCTGGTCCTGCATCACGGGCGCCTGGTGGAGTCCGGTCCGGCCGCGCAGGTCTGCGGCGATCCCCGGCACGAATACACGCAGCGTCTGCTGGCGGCCGTGCCGTCGTTGGGATAGGGATTAGCAAGCACTTGCGGCCCCGCGGGATCCGGGGAATGTTCCCCGCTTTTCCCGGCTTCGGCTTCCGTGACCCCGCTCTTCCGCAAATTTCTTGGTCTGCATTGGATCCTCTTCGCTTCCATGGTCATCATGGTGGCCCTGGGCATCTACTCCATCTTCGCCGCCGTCCACTTCCGGCCGGAGCCGAATATGTCCAACCGCTGGAATGACCAGATCCGGTGGGTGCTGGTGGGCGCGGTTTTCTTTTTCACCACCAGCCTGGTCGATTACAAATGGGTGCGCTGGGCCTCGCTGCCGCTGTATTTTGCGGGATTGGGACTGCTTGTTCTTCAAGGACTTAAGGGAAAGGACGTCTATGGCCAGACGCTGTCCCTGTCCATTGGCGGCGTGAGCTTCCAGTCCGCGCAGTTCGCCATCACCGCCACCATTCTGCTTCTGGCCGTCATGTTGGGGGAAGGCCATAAATACATTCCCTGGCTTCGGCATTATCTGGTCCGTTTCAGCGTGGCCGGCATTATTTTCTCCGTGCCTTTCCTTTTGGTCGTGAAGCAGGGCGACCTTGGTTCCGCGATGGTTCTGGTGCCCATCGTGGCCGCCATGCTTTTGGTGGGAAATATCCCCTTCCGCTGCCTCATCGCCGTTTCCCTCATCGGCCTCATTGTCCTGCCTCCGGTTTACTTTTTCGCCCTGAAACCCTATCAGCGCGCCCGTATCCAGGTGACCATCGACCTCTTGATGAATCGTCCGGTGGACACCCTGGGCGATGGCTACGGTCTCACCAACCTGTTGAAAGCCACGGGCTCCGCCGGTTTCGAAGGCAAAGGCCTCTACGCCAAGGACCTCCCCGCCGGCCAGAAAAACATGCTGCAGCTCGGCCTCACCCCCAAGTCCACCGCCCACACCGACTTCATCTTCGCCTCCGCCGCCGAAACCTTTGGATTCCGGGGCGGAGCCGTGCTGATCATCGGATTTCTCTTCATCCTGACGATGTCCCTCATGATCTCCTTTTTCAGCCGGGATCAGCTGGGGCGACTCCTCGCCGTGGGGATCATCGCGCTCCTGTTTGCCCATATTTTCGAGCACATCGGCATGAATATCGGCATCCTTCCCATCACCGGGATTCCCCTGCCCCTCATCAGTTATGGCGGCACGTTCATGGTCATGAATCTCTTCCTTTTCGGCCTGATCCAAAGCGTCTGGGTCCACCGCAACGCCATGATCGAGGAGGAAAAAGCCAAAGCCAAACCCGCCCGCGGCGGCCGCGCGGTGCCTTCCTATAATTGAGGTTCCCGGCGCCGTAATGCGCCGCCTTACTCCGCGGCCTGCGCCACCACCACGGGGACCAAAATCGAGTCACTCATCCCGTGCAGAATCTTTTTGTCCGCCGGGACAATGGTCGCCAACACGCCGCCCAGCCGGATTTCCGAGCCGTCACGCGGCACAAAATAATAGGGACAAAGCCGCACCCGGCCCTGCATGATTTTGACCTCGCCGGTGGTGCGGTCGAAGTATGGATGCTCCACGATCTTCGCGGCGTGGAATTCCTGCAGCACCCAGGGCGATTTTTCAAAATCACCCACCGCCTCCGTCACCGAAGCCGTCCACTCGACCTGACTCACATCATGCCCGATCACCACGCTCCGGCTCCCCCACGCGTCCTCGTGGAACCCGCTGCGCTTCAAGACCAACTGGCGTTCCTTCTGGGAAAATCCTGACAATTCCTCCCACGCATTGATCTCCAGTCCCGGCAGCACCGCGTGATGCGGGATCGGCGCCGGATCCACGACCCACCCTTTTGGAATCAATTTCGCCAGCGCATCCCGCTGATTTTCACGCAACTCGGACCGCCACAACTCCCGCAGCGGCCGGCTCCAAAAAAGCGCCAGCCACAACTTCTCCTCCAACCACGGCTTCATCGGCGCGGAAATCGTCAACTCCCCCGCCGCCGCCGCCGCCTGCATGGCCTGCCAACCTGGAATATGCGGCAGATCGAACAGCTCGAAAAATCGGTAAATATCCCGTCCCGCCGGCCGGTAGGACTCCGCCTCCTTCACGGAAAATCCCGCGCCCGCCTCCGCCGCGAGCCATTCCATCTCCGGCTGGTAATCCCCGGATTCCTTGGAAATGACCAAATCCGCGCCCGCCGGAAACAAGCTTCGGAAACCCTCCACCATCCCATCCGCCCCGCCCAATAACGTCTTTTCCGGATGCAGCTTCGCATACGTCCGCCCGAGCCAGCCCGTCAGCCCGATCCCTCCCGGCACGCTGTCGATCTCGCTCATCGCGAAGCCGGATTCCGTCAGGATCAGGTCCGGCCGGATCACGCCCGGCAGCTGATTCCGCAAGGGCTTCGCGCGCGCCGCCTCCAACAATTCCGCCGGCTTTCCCGCATCCAAATACCCCGCGATCCACGGCGGCACCTTCCCTTTCACACTCCGGTAATACAGGTCATTCGCCGTCTTCAAAAAAACATGCAGCCGATGCCCCAGTTTCTTCAACTCCGCCGCCACCTTCGGCTCGATCACAAACGGCTCCGGCGAAGCCAGCCAGGCCTTTCCCGCAAAAAGTCCGCCGGGCGGCATGGCGTTGATAACATCTTCTCGTGTGGGGGGCATAAGCAGTTAAAATCTCCCCACCCATACCCGCCCCGCCCCCGCCATCAACGGAAACCCGAAGGCACCCATCCCCGGGGAGCACACGCGCCCCGCGTGTAGTTTTCCGCGCCCCGCGGAAAACATTGAATCCCCGGGGAGCACACGCGCCCCGCGTGTCGTTTTCCGCGCCCCGCGGAAAACATTGAATCCCCGGCGAAGCCGCACTTTTCTTTTCCCCAACACCCCCAACACCCAACCACCGCTCGCCCAACCACAACCGACCTTCAGCAGGAACCCGGCATTCCATCTCGGCCGATGAACTGAAGTGCGGCTTCGCCGATTGTTATAAGTGGATGGCGGGGCGCCCTCCACAACACGCGGGGCGCGTGTGCCCCCCCTTTTCAACCCGCCCTCAGAGTGGCATCGACATCCGTCATGGCCGGTCCTCTTTGGTGATCTCCTTGATCCAGCTGAACCGATCCTTCATCGTCAGCGCCGCCCGGATGCGTTCCTCGATCGTCATCCGGCTCACCCTCTCAATCTCCGCCCGCAGGGACGCCTCCGCACTGGCACTGCGGCGTGGGCGGTGTGTTTTCGGGCGGGTAGGCTTCACTGGACTATTGTCTCCCAATACGGCCGGGGCTGCAACTTCGGAGAAATCACACCGTCGAAGGAAAGCGACGCAGCCACACTTCCAAAATCCGCAGTCCAATTCCAAAAAAACCATTTCCGCAGCCGCCGCTCAAGCCTGACTCAGAAGCCGCAGCGCCCCACGCACCAAGCCGCTGCTGTCGGCGGCGGCTCCTTCCTCGAGGAGTTTTTTGACGGCTTTTTGGGCTTCGACCTGTTTGTAGCCGAGGTTGATCAGCGCCAGGACCGCATCATTGAGCGCGGCCTGCTCGGGGGTTTGCGCGGCCTTCGCGCCCGGTCCGTCGCCGGAGTCTTTCCAGGCATCCGTGACGCCGACTTTATCCTTCAGCTCGAAGATGATGCGCTCCGCGGTCTTTTTGCCGACGCCGCTGATTTTGGATAGGGCGGTGACATCGCCGTTCACGACGTGGCGTTTGAAATCCCGCACCACCATGCCTGTCAGGATGGCCAGACCCATCTTCGGGCCCACTCCGGTGACGCGGTTGAGGAGCAGGCGGAAGAGATCGCGCTCCTCATCCGTGGCGAATCCGTAAAGCATCTGCGCGTCCTCCCTCACCAGAAAATGCGTCAGGATTTTCACCTCCTGTCCCTCCGCCGGCATCCGGTCATAAGTGCTGACGGGAACAAAAACTTCATACCCCACCCCCTTCACATCCACGGTCAGACGGTCGGGCAGGCTTTCAGTCAGGATTCCGCGGAGAAAGGTGATCATGGCCGCACCGTAAACGCCCCGCCGCCCCTGCAAGCAAACGCGAACTCGATGACGGAAAGATTTCGCCGTCTTTTAATAGTGGTGGCACAGCTCCATGGCCGGGTTACGCTGTTCAGACGACTTTCCCAACGGAGGGTCGACCCACCCGATATCCACCTCCAGTCACTCCACCATCACCACCAAACCACCATGGGCTTTCTCGACGATCTCTATCAGGAACACGGTTCCTCCGTGCAACAACGCGTCTCCTCCGAACTCGGCATCCCCGCGGACAAAGCCGCGCGCGCCCTGCCCACGGTGGCCCCCATCATCCTCGCCGGACTGAAGCGGGAAATGGACAAAGGCGGACCCGGCCACATCGAGGCCCATCTTGAGGACCTCAACAAAAACGGCATTCCCGACGACGAGGAAGTCGGCGGCCTCCTTGGCGGAAAAGGCAAGGAAGCCTCCGCCCTCATGGCCAGCCAGCTCGGCATCTCCAGTGCCGCAGCCTCCAAACTCATCCCCATGCTCGCCCCTCTGATCATCGGCATGCTCATGAAAAAAGGCGGCGGTGGCGCGGCCAGTGGTGCGGGCGGCGCGGCGGCGGGTGGCGGCGGCGGTGCCCTCGGCGGCCTGGCCTCCATCCTGGACCGGAATGGTGACGGCAGCATCCTCGATGACCTCAGCGGCCTGATCGCCAAAGGCGGAGTCGGCGACCTCCTCGCCGGCGGCGGCGCCTCCAAAAGCGGCTGCCTCGGTTCCATCCTCGGCGCACTGCTCGGCGGGAAAAAATAAGCCTGCCTCAGAATAAATTAACAGCCCGGCTCAACGTCACTTTGAGCCCCTATGGCCTTAACAGCCACCCCCCGGAAAACGATTGGCTATCCTATCCGATTTCCGGGGGTTGCGACGCACCCTCCGAACTTGTTATTCAGCAAGCGGGCCGCGCCCCCAAAGCTGGACTTCGTATTCTTTTGAGACTACCTCTCCACACCACGCTTTGATCTCCGCGGACTCCGGCGTGGGCTTGCAAGTGTAAACGACTTGGATACGGACTTTTGAAGGACCCAGTGGAATATCGGGAAAGCCCTCCCACTGTTCGTCAAATCTGATGGGGAAAACCATGGTTTCGCCCGCCGGAATTTCGTAAGTCGAAGGAAAGTTCCTCGTAAAATCCCTGCCCTTCGCAGTTACACTATTTGTTCCGTTTTCTGTGATGAAATTGAACCTGATGTTTTGATACCCCCATTGATTCCATGCTTCGAAAAGCTTTTGGGGCGACTTTGATTGGTTCCTGAGAATGACGAAGAATGCGTCAGGTTTGTGGAAGCAGGATATAGAACTTTCTGACGGCGACAAAAGCACCTCAAAATCTTCATTTGGGGCCACATCCGGTGACCGTGCCCGGGAAAAGTTTCCGAAAATCGACGCGGCCAAAACCATAGCAAGGAAAGCGGGCAAATGTTTCATGGCTGGGATTGTGAGAACTGAAAGCTCCGGAAAATCTTTTTCCGGAAAAACCGATCCGAGGTAGTTGTTACTCAACAAACCATAAAACAATCTCTGCACCGATACGTAATTTAAGGCAAGAATAATCAGCTATTACCCGGAAACAAAACTAGGTTGCGGGACCTTCACCTTCCAACACTACTTGCGGGAAATCGCATTTCCAGCCTGCGCTGCCGTGGCTTGATTGCGTTTCAGGAAATCAAAAAAACCGTCCGGCGTCGTGCCATGTTCGGACCATTCCGTGCGGGTCACGGAAATGCTGGTCCTCTTTCCATCGTCGGTGATAAACGTCAGCCCATAGCCTTCCGGCCCATCGAGCGAGTTATAGCCAAAGTGATTCCACACGGTGCCCGCCATGTGCGTGGCCGCCCGGAGGCTCTCAGCATCGGTTAGAACAAAAGTGGAACCCGCCGGAAAGGCGGGACTTATTTCGATGGCGACCGTATTCCGGGGGATGCCGGTGGTGGGATATTTTCCAAAAACCACCCCAAGCCCCAGGATGAGCAGCAGCCCTCCCAACACAACGAACATCCGGGGCATCCATCCGATTTTGACAGGCTTCCGACTCATTGTGATGATGCAGTGCAAGCCCCCCCGGAATCGGAAGAATAATCGAAAGGCAGCAGGATCCGATTTTGAACAACCGGAGTTCCTCGCGGAACTTTCTAGCCACCATGGGAGGCTTGCGGGCAATATCCGTTAGAAAGCCGCCATCAGCTCGTAAATGTAACCCCGCAGGTATTCGCTTTCGGGAATGGTGGGGAGGACCGGGTGGTCGGCGCTTTGGCCGTGGATTTCCAGGCGGCGGAGGGTTTTTTTGGCGTCCACGGCGGCGTCCAGGATGACGTCGGTGAACTCGCCGGTGCTGACGTGGTGGGAGCAGCAATAGGTCGCCAGCTTGCCGCCGGAAGGCAGGAGCTTGAGGGCGCGCAGATGGATTTCCTTATAGCCGCGGAGGGCGTCGCCGACGGTTTTTTTGCTGCGGGAAAAACTGGGGGGATCCAGGATGATGAGGTCCCACTTGGTGCCGGCGGCTTCGGATGTTTTGAGAAAATCGAACACATTACCCACCACAAATTCCATGCGGTCGGCCACGCCCATGGCTTCGGCGTTCGCTTTGGCGGCGGCCATGGCGGACTCGCTGGCGTCCACGGCCGTGACATGCGTGGCGCCGGCCAGGGCGCAGGCGAGGGCGAACCCGCCCTGATTGCTGAAACAATCCAAAACCTGACGTCCTTTCGCGTGCTTGGCGGTGAGCCGGTAGTTGTCCAGCTGGTCCAGGTAGATGCCGGTTTTTTGCCCGTCCACGAGATCGATCAAAAACGTCAGCCCATCCCGTGTGGTTAGGCGATAAGCCTCGGGCGCGGTGCCGTGGAGCACGCCGGTGACGATTTCCATGCCCTCGGCCAGGCGCGATGGACTGTCGTTCCGCTCGATCACGGAGGCGGGCGCGAAGACTTCCACCAGCGCGGCGGTGATGAGTTCCTTCCGCATATCCATGGCCAGCGTCAGCGTCTGCAGCACAAAATGATCGCCATAGCGGTCGATGATCACGCCGGGCAATCCGTCGCTTTCGCTCCAGATCATCCGGCAGAGATTCGTGTCCAGGTCCGGCAGCTCGCTGCGCCAGGCGAGGGCGCGGCGGAGTCTCCTGACAAAAAACTCCTGCGTCAGATCCTCGCGGTGGCGGGAGAACCGGCGGGCGATGATTTGCGACTTTGGATTGAAAATGGCGCTGCCCAGGCCGCGATCCTTGAAATCCTTCAAGGTGATGACATCGCCCGGCTTGGGATCGCCGAACATTTTTTGCACTTCCGCCCCATAGACCCACTCGTGGCCGTGGAAGATTCTGGCGCGCGGTTTGATGATAATACCTGACATGCCTTATCCCATAGTGCCGGGCGGCTCCGGCGCAACAGCCACCTGGCCGCGCGACGGCCGCGCTCCCGGGGCCAAACCGTCGGCTTGGCAAAAAAAAACCGGACTCCCGACCGCCAACACGCGGCCGGGAGCCGGAACCATCCTCCCTCCAGAGGGGAGCAGAGGGAGCATGGAAATCGTCCCAATTTTTTAGCCAGGCTTTTCCTCAAAAAAACCCCGCCATCCGAGCAGTCGGCCGGCGGCGCGGCCAGGCGGACGGGGCACCCGTCCAACGCGGAGCCGGCCGCCATGGATGCGCGGGGGAAACGGATTTATTTTTTTGAAGCATCTGGACGACCGCGTTCCGGGCGCTAGTCTCCCGACCATGAAAACCTCTATGCGCGCCATGGTCGCCACCGGATTCGGTGGTCCGGAAGTCCTTCAACTCCAGGAAGTCCCCCGCCCCGTCCCCGCCGCCGGGCAAGTCCTCATCCGGGTCCGCGCCTCCAGCGTGAATCCCATCGACACCAAAATCCGCTCCGGCATGCTGGGCCATCTCGCGCCCTCCCCGCTCATCCTGGGCTGCGATTCCGCCGGCGAAGTCGTGGAGTCCGGCCCCGACACCACCTGGCAGCCGGGCGACCGCGTGATGGCCTGTGGCGGCGGAGTGATAGGGTATCCCGGAGCCCTGGCGGAATATCAGGTTTTGGACGCGACCCTTTGCGCGCGCTGCCCGGAAGGCTTGTCCTGGGAAGCCTGCGCGGCTCTGCCGCTCGTGGGTCTGACCGCTCACGAAGGCCTCACCCGCGGCGGCGTCCATGAAGGCCAGCGCGTCCTCGTGCATGCCGGCACGGGAGGCGTGGGGCAGATGACTATCCAGCTGGCGAAACAACTCGGCGCGGAGGTTTGGACCACGGTTTCCAGTCAGGAAAAAGCGGCCCTGGCCAAACGGCTCGGCGCGGATGGCGTCATTTTTTACAAAGAAAAAACCGTCGCGGAATATGTCAGGCAAATCACCGCCGGCGGCGGATTCGATGTCGTCTTCGATACCGTGGGCGGGGAAAATGTCGCCCGTTGCCTGGAAGCCGTGGGCGTGAGCGGCACGGTCGTCTCCATCTCCACCCGCACCTCCGCGGACCTCTCGCCGCTGCATGCGAAAGGCGTCTCCCTGCATGTGGTTTTCATGATCATCCCGCTGCTCTACAACCAGGCCGGACCCCGTGCCGCCCAGGGCGCCGCGCTCGCGCACATCAGCGACCTCGCCGCCTCCGGCAGTGTGAAACCGCTGCTGGATCCACATGTCTTTTCCTTTGAACAGGCGGGCGCGGCACACGCCCTGCTGGAGAGCGGGAAGGCCATCGGAAAAATCACCCTCAGCGGCTTCCCTGACTGATTTTTTCTCCGCGCCGCCGCCTTCCACCACCTCCCATGACCCTCATCATCCTCCGCGCCCTGCTCGGCGTCGCCTGCCTGATCGGCATCCTCTGGCTTTGTTCCACGGACCGCAAAGCCATCAACTGGCGGCTCATCGGCGGAGGATTGCTGCTCCAGTTCTTGTTGGCCATCGCCTTCTTCGGCGCCCCGGAAACCTCCAACAAAGTGCTGGAACCCGTGGCCTCGTTTTTTGTCAGGATCACGGATTTTTCCATGGACGGCGCGCAGTTGGTTTTGGGAAAACTGGTGGACATT
>JAQGPD010000490.1 GCA_028293305.1 Verrucomicrobiales bacterium
AAAAGGCTCATCAGCGCCACCGCGGGGGTTAGGGCGGCGAGCTCCGTGATGCCCAGCTGCCCGGCAAACCAGGCGTCCGTCACCTGCATGAGAGCAAATGATGCATGATTCACAATTACGGGAATTCCTAGACGCGCAACCACGGCGATTTCGGGCAAATTCCCAAATTTCCATCGCTGTAGGTCGTTTATTTTCAAAATAGTCTTGAAAAATCTTCTAGAAAGTATAGTATTTCCAAAAGCTAAAGCACTTTTGCTTCTGCTTAGCTGTTTGGAAACCTGAATCTCCTAGTTCCTCCCATGAAAAGCAAACTCAAACCCACCGCTCCGGCCAGCCGCCGCCATTTCTTCCGCAGCTTGGCGCTCGGATCGCTGATTGGATTGTTATGCGGATGCGGGGAATCAGGAAAACCCTCCGGCTCCTCCGCCAGCGCCTCCGCGGAAACATCCGCCTCCGGCGACCCGGATCCCGCGAATGACAAGATTGTCACGATCTACACGTGGGACATGTATTTGAATCCCGAGCTGCTCACGGAGTTTCAAAAGCGCACGGGCCTCGAGGTGCAGCCCCTGATTTACGAAAGCTCGGATGAAATGGTCGACGGCCTGAAGTCCGAGCCCGGCCGCTATGACCTGTTTATTTGCGAGGACGGTTATATTCCCATCGTCGCCGGCAAAAGACTCATGAAGGAAGTGGATAAGAAAAAACTTCCGCACTATAAAAACCTGGACCCGAAGTTCCTGGACCAACCCTTCGACCCCGAAAACCAATTCACCGTGCCCTACCTGTGGGGCACCACGTTGCTGGCCTATCGCAAGGACCTGCTGCCAAACCCGTCCCACTCCTGGAACATCATCTTTGATCCCGCCCTGAAAAACCGCATCTCCTTCCTGGACGACCGCATGGAGGGATACGCCGGCGTGCTGCGCACCATGGGCATCAATCTGCCGGACGCGGACGTCACCTCCATCAAAAAGGCCGCCGAGACCATGGTGGACCTTGTCCGCAATAACGGCATGCGCCTCGGCGGCGGGAATGAAGTGAAGCAACACCTGCTGGACGGCATCAGCGCCGTTTCCATGATTTACAGCGGGGACGCCGCCCTCATCGCCAAGGAAAATCCCACCGTGCCTATCGGTTATTTCATCCCGGATGAGGGAGCCACCGTCTGGACGGACAGCTTCTGCATCAGCCGCGACACCACCCGGCTGGCAAATGCCTATAAGTTCCTCGACTTCATGATCGAGGCGAAAAGCGCCGCCGCCAGCGCCAACTTCCTCAGCTACGCCTCCCCCAACAAGGCCGCCGTGGAGTTCATCAATCCGGAGCTTCTCGCCGATGAAACCATCAATCCCCGCCAGGAGGTTCTGGACAAATGCCGCTATTTCCAACTCCGCGACGTGGACAGCGCCCGCATGGTGAATGACGGCTGGCGCCGCGTGCAGGAGGCCTGGATGGAGAGATCCGGCCAGGCGCTCAATTCCCTGGAAAAACAAACCGCGTCCACCCCGGATGGAGAACCCCCTGCCGCCGACGCTCCCGCCGCGGCTCCAGAGGGCAAGATCGATACCGCTCCTAACTGAATTTGGTGTCCTGATCCTTTTCTCTCCCGCACCCGCGAATTTTTTTCCACCCAACCCCCCCGGAGTCCTTCCGCCTCCGACTGATGAAGTCCATCCGACACCGCATTCTGGCCACCCTGCTCGGGGTCGGACTGTTCCCTGTGCTGGTGTCGCTCATCGCCAACGTCACTCTGACAAAACGGGATGCCCTAACCGCGAAGCACCAGGAAATGGGCTCGCTCAGCGTGGAACTCACCCGCGGGCTGAACGGCATCATGAAGTCCGTGGACTCGGACCTGAACTCCATCAGCACCAACCCGGTGCTCATGGACATAGGCACCTCCAAGCAGGTGGCGGAACGCAAAAAGGACGAGTTCCGCCGCCTCACCAAAATCTACGACATCTTCAGCATTTCCCTGCTGGACCCCGCCGGCTTTGAAATCGATTCCACCCTGCCAAACTGGAGCGGTCAGGAGGACAAGACCAAATGGTTCATCGAAGCCCTGAGCGGCAAAGACCAGATCACCCTGCCGGAAATCAGCGACAAGGTCAGTCCGGACAGTCCGATCAGCCTCGCGGTGAAGGTCTATAAACCCATCAGAGGCGCCAATGGAAAAGTCCTGAACGTGGTCCGCGGCGTGGTCCGCTATGAAAAGGTCTGGGACTTGCTGCGGGGCGTGAAATTGGGACGCGAAGGCTATATGGTCCTAACGGACGAGCGCGGAAAAGTCATCTTCCATCCTGACACTTCCAAGGTCTGGCTCAATATCCGGGATATCCTCCCCATTGATCCCCACAAATGGTCGAGCGGCGAGATGACCACCGATGGCCGGCGCTATATTTATAACATCACCAGCATGCCCCGGGAGCAGACCATGCTCAGCGAAGGCTGGTATCTGATCTCGGTTCTGCCCTACGAGGAAGCCGTGGCCATCGCCACCCAGAGCACCTTCTATCAAGGCGTCGTTGCGGCCTTGTCCGTCGTTTTCGGCTCCCTGCTCGGCTTGATCTGGGGCCGTCAACTCACCCGCCATATCAGTGATGCCGCCGAAGCCGCCGGCAAGGTCGCCGCCGGTGACCTGGAAACGCGCCTGCCGGAAAGCGGTCCTTCCGAGATGGTCGCTCTGGCGACTTCCTTCAACGAAATGACCCGCGAGGTGAAGCAGCACCGGAACCAGTTGGAAAGCCTGGTCGCGGAGCGCACCTCCGACCTCGCCGCCAGCCGCGAGGATCTGGCCGTGCTCGCCGCCCAGCTCAAAGCCTCCTTCGAAGCCAGCCGCTCCGCCATTCTCCTCCTCCGCGCCGATGGTCAACTCCTGGCGGCCAATGGTCTTTTCTCCACCACTTTCGGCTTCGAACTCGCCAGCGACGTCGACACCTGCCGCATCGGTTTGTTGGAGGACGTCGCGGACTGCTTTGCCGATCCCGCCGAGTTCCGCGCCGTCTGGGCCCGTGCCGCCGCCGGGTCGGACGAGATCATCGACATCGAACTGGACCTCATCAAGCCTAACAAACGGATCGTCAATCTTTACTCCGCTCCCGTCCGCCGCGGCGAAGGCGCACCCGTGGCTCGCATTTGGAATTTCCGCGACATCACGGAAAAACGCGGCCTCGAAATGGGCCTGCGCCAGGCTCAGAAAATGGAAGCCGTCGGCCGTCTTGCCGGGGGCGTCGCGCACGACTTCAACAACTTGCTGCAAGGCATTTTGGGCAACATCGCCCTCATCGACCAGGACGTCGGCCCCTTCGCCAGCCCGGCCGCGACGGAGCGCATCGCCATGGCGCGCAACGCCGGTCAACGCGCCGCGCAGATCGTCAAACAACTCCTCGGATTCAGCCGCCTGAGCCACCTGCGTCTGGCCAGATGCGAGGTGAACACCGTCATCCGGGAACTGCATAACATTATCCGCAGCACCTTCGACCCGCGCGTGGAAGTCACCACGGAACTCCAGGATGACTCCTGGAAACTCCGCGCGGACGCCACCCAGATCGAGCAGGTCGTCATGAATATGGTCGTGAATGCGCGGGACGCCATGAACGGCTCCGGCCGCATCAACATCTCCACGCGCAATATCCATTTGGGTGAATCCCAGCTCGCCGGCATGCCCGAGGGCAGGGAAGGGGAATTTGTCAGGATCAGCGTCACGGACAACGGCTCCGGCATGTCCCCGGAGACCATGACCAAGATTTTCGAGCCCTTCTTCACGACCAAGGAACAGGGCAAAGGCACCGGCCTCGGCCTTGCGACCTCCTTCGGGATCGTGCAACAGCACGGCGGCTGGATCACCTGCGATTCCGTTATCGGCACCGGAACCACCTTCCACATTTTCCTGCCAAGATGCACCGAGGAGGAGGAGGCCAAGGAAACCGCCCTCGCCGCGCCCGTCGGTCCGGTCCGTGGCGGCGGGGAAACCATCCTGCTGGTCGACGACGAAATGGTGGTCCGCGCCGTCGCCCAGGGACTGCTGAAAAAACTTGGCTATAACGTGGTCACCGCCGACGATGGCGAGGCCGCCCTGGAAATGCTCCACCAGATGGACGGCGGCATCCACCTCTGCCTTTTGGACCTCACCATGCCGCGCCTCAGCGGCAAGGATACCTTCGCCGCCATGCGCCGCGGTCCGGCACGCGGCGTGCCCGTCGTGATCTGCAGTGGTTATTTGGTGGACCTCGACGGCTTCGCGGAGGAAACCGGTTCCAGGCCGGACGCGTTTGTGCAAAAGCCCTACGCCCTGGACGACCTCGCGCGCACCATCCGCAACGTCTTGGACAGTCCGGCGCCCGTGGTGGCTGCCTGAACGGGGAAATGCTTCGGGTTGCGCCGGTCCCCGGGACGCGTTATGCCCCGGTTTCAGGACCCCCTTTCCATGTCAAACAAACCCAAACATTTCCACTTTATCGGCATCTGCGGCACCGCCATGGGCGCAGTCGCCGCCGCCATGAAGGAGCGCGGCTATAAAATTTCCGGCAGCGACAGCGCCGTCTATCCGCCCATCTCCACCTTCCTGGAAAGCCGCGGCATCAAGCTGGAACGCGGCTACCGCGCCGCCAACATCCCGGAAAAAGCGGACATCATCGTGGTCGGAAACGCCATCTCCCGCGGCAATGAGGAGCTGGAGGAAGTGCTCAACCGCAAGCTCCGCTACGTCTCCATGCCGGAAGTCCTGAAGGAATATTTCCTGCGCGGAAAACGGAATTTTGTCGTCACCGGCACCCACGGCAAAACCACCACCACCTCCCTCCTCACATGGATGCTCCACAAAGGCGGCAAGGACCCCAGCTATCTCATCGGCGGCGTGCCACGGAACTTCGACGGCGGCGCGCGCTTCACCGAAAGCGATTTCTTCACGCTGGAAGGCGACGAATACGACACCGCATTCTTCGACAAACGTTCGAAATTCCTCCACTACCTCCCGGAGTCGGTGATCATCAATAACATTGAATTCGATCACGCCGACATTTTCGAAAATCTGGAGGCTATCAAAAAAAGCTTCCGCCTTCTCGTCCGCGTCGTCCCGCGCAACGGCATCATTTTCGCCAATGGCGACGACGCGAATTGCCTCGACGTCGTGAAGGATTCCCACGCGCCGGTCGTGAAGGTCGGTTTCGGTCCTGACAATGACCGCCGCATCACCGACGTGGTCTACGGCGAGGACAGCACGGAATTCACTATCAATGCCACGCGCTACAAGTTGCCCATGAATGGCGACTACAACGTGCGCAACGCCGCCATGGCCATCTGCAACGCTGAGTTCGCCGGTATGGCTCCCGCCAAAATCGCCGACGCCCTCGCCGCTTTCAAAGGCGTCGCCCGGCGTCAGGATCTGCGCGGCGAAGTCAATGGCGTGAAGGTCATCGACGACTTCGGCCACCACCCCACCGCTATCAAGGAAACCACCACCGCCCTCAAGCGCCGCTACCTCGCCGCCGGCGGCCGCCTCCTCACCATCTTCGAGCCCCGCTCCAACACCACGCGCCGCAAGGTGTTCCAAAACGAACTCGCCCTCGCCCTCGGGGCCAGCGAAATGATCATCCTGGCTCCCGTCGCGGACATTCATAAAATCCCGGAAGCCGACCGCCTCGACGTGCCGCACCTGCTGGACACCATCCGCACCATGGGACGCGAAGTCTATCTCGAAGCCGACGTCGACGCCATCGTCGCCCGCGCGGTGACCCTCGTGAAACCCGGCGACAGCATCGCGGTCTTCAGCAACGGCGGCTTCGGCGGCATCCATGACAAATTGTTGGAAGCCCTGAAATCGGTGCCCACCGCGTGACAAATCCCCCCACGGGGCCCGCCCCATGAAACCCACCCCCACCTCCAGGCTCCCGGAAATCGACGACTCCTGGCTGCTGCACCACCGCGCCCACGACGTCACGCACCTCCTCCAGCGCTGGCGGGCCGTGGCGCGCGCCGCCCGCATGGAGCTGCAGGTCATCCACGAAACCGCCGGCTTCCCCGTCTATTTTCTAACAAGCCAAAAAATCTCCCCGCGCCCCTTCTACATCAGCAGCGGCGTGCACGGCGACGAAGCCGCCTCC
>JAQGPD010000492.1 GCA_028293305.1 Verrucomicrobiales bacterium
GTGAGGTTGGTGGAGACTTGGCCGATGGTGGTGATATCGGTGCGGTCATTCGGGCGGGTCCAGCGGACCTGGAGGAACTTGCTGGGTCCGACGGTGACGATCTCAGGCACCGGTCCGGCGTTGGCGACGCCGGGGGTAGTGTTGAGGGCGTATTCCATCAGGTTGGTCAGGCCATCGCCATCCGGATCATCGGAAGGATCGCGGTCTCCGGCGGGGGTGCCGACGGGGAAGGCGGTGGCGGCCCAGGAGGTGTAACCTGTGGATCCGGGAGCGGGTCCGGTGAGGTTCAGGAAGAGCGCTTTGCCGATGATTTGGAAGGTCCCGGTGTTGCCGGCGTAGAGACCCGTTGCAGAGAAGTTCGCTGCGGTGAAGGCAGTGGTTCCTGTCCACTGGACGAGTTTGTAAGTGCCTGTGCCGCCGGTGTTCTGGAAGTCGAATGTGTGGGTGGAGCTGCCGACTTTCACGAAGTCACCGGTGATGTTGACCAGGTCGCTGGTGTTGCCGGCGCCGACTTGATATTTCCAGGCATCGCCGCCGCCTTCCCAGACGACGGAGTTGGCCACATTGAGGGTGCCGATTCCGACCACGCCCGGGGAGAGACTTCCTTGGACGGTGGTGGCACCGCCGATGGTGCCGGTGCCGCCGAGGACGCTGCCGGGGGTGACGCTGACGTTTCCGGTCGCGGCGGTGTTATTGCCGGTGACGAGGACGCGGGCGGCGGTGAGGGTGGTGGTGCCTGTGTAGGTGCTGGTGCCGGAGAGGATCAATTGATCCGAAGCGGTGCCGGAGAGCGGGGTTTCACCCACGATGGTCAGATTGCCGACGGTGCCGGTGATGGGGCCGCTGACCGTGGCGTCGTAGCCATTCATCAGTTCGGTGCTGAGGGTCAGGTCGGCGTTCAGGATAAACCCGTTGGCGTAGCTGCGGTCCTCGCCTTGATAGACTTCCCAGCCGTCACCCAGTTTGTTGTAGTCCACCGCGTTGGTGGTGGCTCCGCCGAGGGCGAAGTTGGTGCTGTAGGCGATGGCTTTGTTGGTGTTCCAGTCAGGGAAGGCGCCGCCGTTTCCGGTGTTGGGGCCGGCACCGCCGCCGCCGTCGAAGACGGTGACCATGATGTCGTGCTCGCCGGGGGAGAGGGAGACCTGGCCGGTGCTGACATTTTCCCATTGGGTGTTGTTCAGCACGGGGTTGGCGGTATCGCCGTCGATGACGAGGTAGGCCTGGTCATCGTATTGTTCCGCGAAGGAATAGAGGACGTTGGTGCCCTGCGGGTTGCGGATCTTACCGGTGTAGGCCCAGCGGGTGTTGCCGTAGGCTTGATAGGAGTGCAGGCCGGAGAGGACGGGGTTGATGACCGTGCTGGAGCCGCTGATGGCGGCATTGGCGGCATTGGCGTCGCGGTATTCCAGACCACCGGCGTTCGTGAGCTGGACGCTGGACGGGTTGGTCACTGTGACGGGCGCGGTGCCGAGGGAGTTGTTCCCGGCGGCGACGACTTTGCCGGTGCCGGCCATGGCGAGGTTGGTGCCGCCGGTGTTGTCGTTGGAGCCGGAGAGCACCAAGGTGCCATCCCCTTCGGCGCGGAAGGTGCCGCCGCCGGTGAGTTTGCCCATGATGTTCAAGCGCATGTCCACCCCGTTGCCTGCTTCCGCGCCATTGTTTTGAATGGTGGGTTTGAGGATCGCCAGGTTGCCGGTGGCGACTTTGATTTCGTTCGTATAGGTCAGGTCCTGGTCACGGAGGCGGGTTTCGATGATGGAGTTGGAGCCCAGTTCGAACTTGGCTTCGCGGCGGGCGCTGCGGCCATCCCAGGAGGTGACGAGGACGTTGGGTCCGGTTTTGACGGTGATGTTGGGATCCAGACGGGTTTGGCCTTCAAAGCCGGTCAGGATGGAGGTATCGATGACGCCGGAGGTGTTATAGGCGTTGGTGTTCACAAGGTTGAACTCATTGTTCCCCCGGATCGTGAGGGTTTTGCCGTTCAGGTCCAAGCGGTTGGCGGCGCCGTCGATGCGGAATCGCTGACCGGTGGCGGTGGCTTTGGCGTCATTGGTGAGGAAGAGATTCTGGGGTTTGCCCCAGTCACCGCCGGAGATATAGAAGGCTCCGTTGGTGTCGGTGCCGGTGCCTTCCATATTCACACGGGCGTCAATGGTTTTGTTGCCACCGCCATTTTCGATAAAGATGCGGGCTCCATTGGCCACGTTGATTTGGCGGCCGCTGTCATCCGGAATGTAGAACGAACCGGTGGCGAAGCCGAGGGTGTCACCAAATCCGAGGTTGATGTTGGTGCCGTCGTTGGTGGGGACATCGCCGACCCAGTTGGAGGGATCGAGGATATTGGGAACCGTCGTGGCATTGCCTTTCCAGACGTAGTTGTTGCCGTCCACGCTGAAGTTCCAGGTTTCCGTTCTGGAGGTGGCGGCGCTGTCAAGGTAAGTCAGGGAGACCGTGTGCGTGCCGGCCGGCCATTTTCCGGAAGGGGGCAGGTAGTTGATATTGGTGGAGAGGCCGCTGTTGGTGACTGTGGGAGTGATGGGGCTGCCATCGATGGTGATGGCGATGGAGGCGTCATTCACGGAGGCGACACCGTCCACGAGTTCGATCAGCAGCGGGTGCTTGTTGATGGATTTCGCGGAGGGGAAAGGCGCGATGGCGTGGATGGAGGGTTTCGCGGGGACGCCTTCATGGAACGCTTTGATGGAATCAACGTCGATGGTGTCGTTGATGAGGACCTTGGTGTTGTCGGGTTTGACCGTGAAAAATTCCAGGTTGGCACCGCCACCGCCTTCCCACCAGAGGAGGCGGACGGGGTAGAGGCCGGCGGTGGGGACCGCGATGTCAAAAAGCGTGTCCGAGGCCCCGCGGCCGCCGCTGAAGACGCCGGCGGTGGATTTGCGGAAAACATCCAGGGGAGAGGAGCCGATGGAGAGGGTGAAACCGTCATCGCTGTTCACGCCAAATCGGGTGACACCGGCGGGGAGTTGGAGCCAGGTGAAGATTTCGCCGACAATGTTGTCGGTGCTGGACGTGGTGCCGGGGATGCCGGGGATGAGGGTTTCTCCGCTGAAGTTTCCTTGGGTTCCGGCGGCTTCATCCCAGTTCAGGACGCCGGAGATGATGGATTCCTGACCGGCGGGTTGGGTGAGATTGGCGGCGACGGCGCCGGTGGCGGTGTCCCAATAGCCGTTTTGGATCTGGCGCTCGGGATAGGGCAGGATGTTGCTGTCCACGGCATCGCGGGCGAAGCCGATCTGGTGGACGCGGGCGAGGAAGGTTTGGTTGGCGGTATTGACCTGGCCGGGGGCGGCAGCCCAGGCGGAGTTCAAGGTGGAGTAGGCGGCGACAACCAGGTTTCCGTTGAGGGTCAACGGGTTGTTATTGGTATCGGTCGCGGTGATGACCAAGGGGCTGACACCGGAGGGGAAGAAATTCGGTGGGGCGCCGGTGAAGGACAGGCTGGTCTGGCTGCCGGTTTTCGAAACGCTGGCGGCGACCGTGTTGCCGTTGATTTTGACGACCACGGGC
Organism: Verrucomicrobiales bacterium; assembly: GCA_028293305.1. Taxonomy (GTDB): domain Bacteria; phylum Verrucomicrobiota; class Verrucomicrobiia; order Verrucomicrobiales; family V1-33; genus CAIZWU01. The sequence goes on from JAQGPD010000492.1 coordinate 3,529, forward strand.
TTGGTGGCGTCGATGATTGAAATGGCGGAATCCGTCACCACGGCATTGAAGCTGAGCGGAGTCAGGGTCGCGGAACTGATGACGGGAAGCGTCGCCGTGGTGGTGGTGATGCTGATATTGTCAACGTGGTGGTTGGAATTCGCATCACCGGTGCGGCCGGCGAAAACCAGACGGCCTGCGCTGGGGAAATACGTGGTGGCAAAATTGCTGAGGATGGGGACGCCCTTGTAATTGACATCGAGGGTGCCGTCCGGGTCGAGTTTGACGTTGAGATTGACGAAAGTGTGGTCGGCCACGTTGAAGTTCACGTCCACCGGGCGGCTGGCGGGGCCGGTTTGGAGGGAGGTGGTGTCTGCGGCGTTGCCATTTTTGGTGGGCAGGGAGGTTTGGTTGATTTGGACACCGTCCACGCGGACGGAGACTCCGATGACGTCGCCGCCGCCGTTGTCGTATTCATCCAGAATAACGGAAATCCCGGTGCCGGTGCCTTCTTCGGGAGCGATGGGGAAGCCGCTGCCACTGGCGATGACGGGGTCGGATTCGCGGGCGAAGTTGACGCTGTAGCCGTCCGCCGGATCGTTGGTGCCGCCGCCGGTGCGGAGGTCGCAGGAGAAAGTGAAGGAGTTCACGATGCCGCCGGCATCAAGGTCGTCGAAGACGATCGTGCCGCTGCGGCCGTTGGCGGCATCCGTGATGGACATGTAGCCGGTGTTTCCGACACCGCCCGTGGGGCGCCAGACGGCGTTTCCGAACACGGAGAGAATGCCTGAAGGGTCGGTGTTGAAATCAAAGGTGGCAGAACCTGCCAGAGCCGAGGAAATCAGCGCGGGCAGTCCCAGCAGGAGAAGGGAAGCTTTGAGTGGGCGTGTGTTCATAGTTTTTTCGATTTGGCGGGCGATGCGGCGGGCGTGGATAAAGAGGAGGAGAAAACCGGGAGGATTAGGCAGCGGGCTTGGCGTGGGGCGTGCTCTGTGTGACGTGGGTGGGTGGAATTAATTATTTTCGTCCAGCCCTGGAGGTATTTTGTCCTGAGATTTGGGTAGATTGAACAATTCAGAAGATTTTCACAATCAAAATTTGTTCAAACCGGGCAGTTTTTGAGTTTATCCTTAATGTTTCCCCGCATTTACGCGCTCCCGCACGGCCACGCGGAGCTCCGGGATGGCGAGCGCCGCCAATTTTTCCGCCTGCACCGTCGCTTCCGGCTTCAAGGCGGCCCGCAACCGCGCCACGGCGGTTTTCGATTCCCCGATTCCTTTTTCAAGCGCCCGGAGGTGAAAGCACATGCCCAGAATGCCATCGGGAGGCACCCCGAGGCCCTCTTCATAGATTCGACCCAACAAATAATAGCCGCGGGGCAGCCCTCCCTGGGCAGCACGTGACGCGAAGTCGAGGGCGGCGGAGTCGTTTTGGCGGCAACCGGTGCCATTTAAATAAGCGAGGGCCAGACTCGCGCAGGCGGGCAGGCTATCGTAGTCGGCGGCGAGACGGAACCAGCCGATCGCGGCGACGGGGTCGTTGGGCATGCCCCGGCCGGTGGCGTAGAATTCCCCCATGCGCTGCATGGCTTCGGGTTGGCCGGCAAAGGCGGCTTGGGAGCACAGGCCGACGGCTTTTTCAATGCTCGGGGTGAGCCCGGCGAGGCCCGCGTCATAACATTTACTGAGCAGCCACATGCCGGTGGGATCCTTCGCGGCGGCGGCTTTTTCCAGCCATGGGAGGGCGGCCTCCGGATTGGCGGGGCGGAGATGACCCTCCATTTCCGCCTGCCCCATGCGGCCGAGAGCGGGAGGATCCCCGGCTTCCGCGGCCATTTGCCAATAAAACATGGATTTTTGAGGGTCGGCGGCGGTGCCCACTCCGGATTCCAGGCAGCGGGCGGTCGCGCTGAGCGCTTCCGGCACGCCGAGTTTGGCGGACTGCTCATAAAAAGCGAAGGCCTGGGGCAGATCCACACGCGGAACGCCGCGGCCGAGTTCATGCATCTGACCCAACAGGTAGGTGCAGGCGGGATCGCCCAGCGCGTGCCCGTCCGTGGCTGCCTTGAAGGCGGTGGCGGGATCATTTTTCGCCACGGCGTCCATGACCGCGATCGCGGCAGGGGAATGTTTCAGCGCCGGGGGC
>JAQGPD010000506.1 GCA_028293305.1 Verrucomicrobiales bacterium
CACCCAGCCGGAGCAATCCGCCAAACTCCTCACCCGCAAGCTCACCCACCTCGCCGGCACCCACGCCCCCACCGTCGCCACCGCCAATCCCGGTTGCCACCTCCAACTCCAAAACGGCCTCGCCGCCACCCCCGGCCATCCCTGCCAAACCGTCACTCAACCCGTCACCCTCCTCGCCAAAGCCTACCGCGCGGAGCGTCCAAGCTGAGACCGGCCCGCCGCCATCGGCAAACGCATCCCGCAGGATGGGCCTGTTTGGCCTAACGGAATGCCGGCAAAATTGGTTCATCACCTTCGCAGAGAGTAGTCCGCACAGTCCTCTGTGCGGTTCCCAAAGCACCGGCTCTCAAAGCACCGATTCCCAAAGACCCGGTTTCCAAAGCACCGGCTCTCAAAACACCCGGTTCTCAAACCACCGGTTCTCAAAGCACCGGCTCTTCTGACCTTCGCTAGCTTCCCGGCACGCGCAATCCTTTTGCCCGGACCGGACCGATTTCATGCAGGGCCAGCAACAGGATGGCCATTCCCGCAAACAAAACCGGCAGCGCGCCCGGGCCTGCGAGTTGGGCGGTGAGGCTGGCGAGGGAGGGCCAGACGGCGATGCCGAGGGTGGCGGCGGTGACTTGGAGGCCGATGGCGTTGGCGCTGTGGGCGGCTCCGGCGCGCTCCGGGGTCAGGGTCATGAGACAGGGAAAAATGGGAGCCAGGGCCAGCCCGGTGAGCAGCAGCGAGAGCAGCGCCAAAACAGGCGAAGCGGAGGGAAGCAGGAGAAATGAAGCCAGCGCGGCCCCGGCGATGCCGAAGCGCACCAGCCGCGCGGAGCCTGTGCGGGGCACGAGGAATCCGCTGAGGATGCGGCCCAGGAAAATGGCGGTCCAATAGGTGGTGACCAGTCCGCCGGCCAGGGCGGTGGAGAGGTGCCGGCTTTCTGTCAGGAGGGTGAAGGACCATTGGCCCACCGTGCTCTCGATGCCGGCATAAACAAAAAACAGGAGCAGATGCCAGCGGACCGCAGGCTGCGCGAGCGTTTGCATCAGAGGAGCGCGGACAGGAGGCGGGGTGCTGGCGGAGGCGGGTTCCGTCCATTGAGCACGTGTTAGAAAAAACAGAAGGGTCAGCAGGGACAGCACGCCGCCGACGATGAAATAACCCATCCGCCAGGCTCCCTGATTTTGCACCGCGCCGGTCATGATGGCGGGCCCGGCGGCGGCTCCGAGGCTGAAGCAGGCGTGCAGCCAGTTCATATGGCTGGCGGAAAACCGGCGGGACACAAAGTCATTCAGGCCGGTATCGATGGCACCGGATCCGAACCCATGGATGATGGTGCATAAGACAAACAATATCCAGGCCGGAGTGGTTGCGAACCCGAACACCGCCAGGGTCACGGCGGCGCTGCTGACAATTAAAAGCCGTCCCGTGCCGAGCGAGGCGAGCAGTCGCCCGGCGGCGGATCCTGACAAGGCGTAGGCGCAGCCCATGGCGATGAATGCGGCGGCGGCCGCGGTCTGGGGCAAGGCGAATTCGTGGCGGACGAACGGCCAGGCGACTCCCAGTAAGGTGTCCGGCAACCCCAGGCTGATGAAGCCGAGATAGCACGTCAACAGCAGCAAGGCGGAGGGCGTTTTCATGTCAGGGAGGGAGATCGGCCTTGAAGGCGGGATGCGTGAGGCTTGCCTGGGATGGGACGTGTGTCCTGAAAAAAAACGTAAAGCGGCGGACGCGATTTTCTGCGCGGTGAGCTTGCTGGGGATTTCCGACTGGCTCCGACGGGCTCCGACTGGCTTCGACTGGCTTCGACTGATCGGCGTGAGGCGTGAGGCGTGAGGCGTGAGGCGGCTGGGCAACGGTCGGGCGTGCGTGGCCTAAATGATTTTCCGGAAGTGATAGCCAAGGATTTCATAACCGTGGCGGAAGTAAAAGCGGTGGGCGCGGGACAGGGTGACGTAGGAATCCAGCATGACGGAGCGGCAACCGAGGTGGTGCGCGTGTTTTTCCAGCCATTCCATGAGGGCGGTGCCGATGCCTTGGGAGCGCAGGCTTTCATCGACCACGACGTTGTCCACATCCATGTAGTCGCCGCTGTAGAACCGGGTGATGAGCCAGTATCCGGCGACGCCGACGATGCGGTCGTTTTGGAAAGCGCCGATGCAACGGTAGCCGCGGGTGGTCATTTTTTCGAGGCGCGACCGCAATTCCGAGGCGGGGAAGGTGGCGTTGTGTTTTTCAATGAGCGGGAGGATCAGCGGAAATTCGGCGGGAGTGAGTTCCCGGACGTGCGGCGTGGAGGCGGACGGGGTGGGCATGGCCGGAGTGCGGATGGGGTGCGGATGGGGTGGCGAAAAGGACTAAAGGGACAAAAAGGACAAAAAGGACAAAAACTACTTCATGGGCGGGCAGGCGGGCAGGCGGGCCGGCGGGCCGGCGGGCAGGGCAGGCAGGGCAGGCAGGGCAGGCAGGGCAGGGGTAGGGGTAGGGGTAGGGGTAGGGCAGGGGTAGGGGCCCGGTGGTGGTAAAGTTGTTGGAAATAACATATTCCCCGCCGGGGGAAAGCGGAAAAACAAAAACGCCTGCCCCGCGAGGGACAGGCGTTTTTTGATTTTGAGAGGCGGACGGCTCACGGACGCGGCGTCCGGGAGTCGGAAGGGTTCACTTGTAGCTGGCCTGGCTGCCTTTGATGTCGCGTTTTTTCACCCAGGGCATGAGAGCGCGGAGCTTGGCTCCGGTTTTCTCGATGGGGTGGGCTTCGCCGTCCTTGAGTAGTTTGTTGTAAACGGGGTAGCCGCTTTCGTATTCCTTGATCCATTCCCTGGCGAATTTGCCGGACTGGATGTCCTTGAGGGCGGCCTGCATGCGTTTTTTGACGCCGGCGTCGATGATCTTGGGTCCGACATGGACGTCGCCCCACTTGGCGGTTTCGGAGATGGAGAAACGCATGCCGGCGATGCCGGATTCGTTCATGAGGTCCACGATGAGTTTCAGTTCATGGAGGCACTCGAAGTAGGCCATTTCCGGGGAGTAGCCGGCTTCCACGAGGACTTCGAATCCGGCTTGGACGAGGGCGCTGGTGCCGCCGCAAAGCACGGTCTGTTCACCGAATAGGTCGGTTTCGGTTTCTTCCTTGAAGTCGGTTTCGATGACGCCGGCACGGGTGCCACCCACGCCTTTGGCCCAGGCGAGAGCGATTTTCTTGGCTTTCTTGCTGGGGTTTTGATAGACGGCGATGAGGGCGGGGACGCCTTTGCCTTCGGTGAACTGGCGGCGGACGATGTGGCCGGGGCCTTTGGGGGCCACGAGGATGACATCGACATCAGCGGGCGGGACGATCGTTTTGTAGTGGATCGCGAAGCCGTGGCTGAAGAGGAGGGTTTTGCCCTTCACGAGGTGGGGGGCGATGTCCTTGTTATAGACGGAGGGGATCTTGGTGTCGGGAACGGCGACGAAGATGACGTCGGCTTTCTGGACGGCGGTGGCGGTGTCCACGACTTCGAAGCCGAGTTCCTTGGCGACGGGGATGGATTTGCTGCCTTCGTAAAGGCCGATGATGACGTGGGCGCCACTTTCCTTCAGGTTGAGGGCGTGGGCGTGGCCCTGGGAACCGAAGCCGATGACGGCGAGGGTTTTACCGTTGAAGAGGGCGAGGTCGGCGTCTTTGTCCGTGTAAACTTTGGCGGGCATGAAGTGTGTTGTTAGTTAGGGTGAGTGGGGAGGGGGAAAGGCCGGATGCCGGTTGGCGGTCCGGGGCTGCGGGCGGATTGCGAGCGGCCGGAGGGGGCGGTTTTTT
>JAQGPD010000570.1 GCA_028293305.1 Verrucomicrobiales bacterium
AATGTGCCCAGGTGGGGTTTGATGAAGTCGAATTCCCGCGGGCTCAGGGAAAGCGTCAGCGGGGTCAGCAGGGCCTGGGAAGCCGGCGTCTCGGCGGCGGCGCGGGCGCGGGCCTCCTCATATAAAATGCGCTCCCAGGCCGCGCGATGGTCCAATAAAACCAATCCCTCCGCGCTTTCCAATATCAGATAGGCACTTCCCAATAATCCGATAGGGTGGAAACCGGGTGGCGGGGTGCCTTGCGTGGCGGAGACCGGGGCAGGGGGCGCGGATGACGCGGATAGGCCGGATGCGGCGTATGGGTCGGACGCGGATGGCGGGGCCGGTGGCGCGGCTGGCGCGGCTGGCGCGGCTGGAGCGAACCTAACCGACGGCGCGAATCCGGCCGGGCCTGGAAATCCCGCCCGACCTTCCGACCCTGACCGTTCACCGTGGGCGGCCGGCGCGCTTTCCGGAGGCGCCTCCGCGACTGGCTCGTCGTTGTTGGAAAGTGTTATGGCTGGCGTGTCGGTGGACCCGGGAGCTGTGGGGGCATCGGCCGTGGGGGCATTGGCCGTGGGGGCATTTGCCGTGGGCGCGTTGAAAGCAGACCCGGCGGCGGGCGGGCCCGGACGGATGGGGACGCCTTCCCAGACATGGCGCGGGGCCGGGGCCGGATGCGGCGCGTGAGCCTGCGGGAGCAGGGAAGGCTGGGATTCCCCCGGACTCCAACGCGGCACGGGTATCATGGAAACGGAGCCGGGCGCGGCGGGGTTTTCCATCAGCGGTCGACCGGCGCGGACGGTGGCGGCGATGATTTCCGTCAGGGCGGATTGCACGGCACTGCTGTTCCGGAAGCGCACCTCGCGCTTGGCGGGATGGACATTCACATCGACTTCCGCCGGGTCGATTTCGATCATCAGAAAAGTCACCGGAGCCTGACCGCGGGGCAGGGCATCGCCATAGCCGGCGCGGAGTGCCTGGGAAAAGGCGATGCTTTCAACCGGCCGTCGATTCAGAAAAGTAAATTGCAGCGCACGGTTCGAGCGCCAGAGCCCCGCCTCGCCGATGAATCCGCTAACGGTGATCGGTCCGCGCGTGGTGCGCGGGATTTCCAGCAGCCGGTCCGTCAAATCCGCTCCGGTCAGCCCTGCGATCCGGCCCAGCAGCGAGTCGCCCGGCGGCAGATGGAACAGCAGCCGGTCATCCCGCGTGAGGCTGAACCCCGTCTCCGGATGCGCCAGGGCCTGCACCCGGACCTGCTGCTCAATGTGGCTGAATTCCGTGTCCTCCGACCGCAGGAACTTCCGGCGCGCCGGCACATTGTAAAAAAGCTGCCGCACCTCGATCGTCGTGCCCGGCGCGTCCCCGTCATCACTGATTTCCAGGACATTGCCGCCCTCCAGGATGATCCGCGTCCCGGAAATGGCGTCATGCTCCCGCGTGGCGAGGGTGAATTTGGCCACACTGGCGATGCTCGGCAGGGCCTCCCCGCGAAAGCCCTTTGTCAGGATGGCCGCCAGGTCCGCCGATGTGCGTAACTTGCTGGTGGCGTGGCGCTCCAGCGACATCAGCGCATCCGCCCGGCTCATCCCGGATCCATTGTCCACGATCCTCAGCAACGCCGTGCCGCCCCGGCGCGCCAGCACCGCGATCTGCGTCGCCCCCGCGTCCAAGCTGTTCTCCACCAACTCCTTCACCACCGACGCCGGGCGCTCCACCACCTCCCCGGCCGCCACTTGGCTGGCCAGAATATCGGGCAGGACTTGGATTTTTCCCATCAGCGGACGAAAGGGTGGGAAAAATCCGCCCCCGGCAAGGGAAAGTTCCTTGTTAATTTCGGGAATGGATACAATTTCCGCGCTTCCCGCGTTTACCTGTGGTAGTCTGAGCGTGGACACCGCTATGATCGAAGTCACTTCCGAAGCCGCCTCTGAACTGAAACGACTGCTCGCTGAAAAGCAGGCACCCGCCGGCACCGGACTGCGCCTCACCGTCGAGCGCGGAGGCTGCGCCGGCCTTTCCTACGCCATGGGCCTCGGCCTGCCCGGCGCGGGCGACTCCATCGTCGAGCGCGAAGGCGTCATTTTCATCGTCGAAGCCGCCAGCGCCGCTTACCTGCGCGGCTCGCGTGTCGACTTCGAGGACACGCTGAACGACAGCGGCTTTAAAATCCACAATCCCAACGCCGCCCGTTCCTGCGGCTGCGGCACCTCCTTCGAGCCCGCGCCGGAATCGGTCGCGGATGCTGGCGGGAAAACGGCGGAAGCGGCCCTGCCCGTCGCCGACGGCACCGCCTGTGGTGGCAAGGGTGCCGCCGATGCCGCCGATGCCGCCGCCTGAAAAAAAGAGAAACCCAGCCGAAAATTTTCATCCCCCCTGAACTTGCCTTCCATTTGATTTCCAACCATGCAATTGCACGTCGAATTTATGAACGCACCGCGGGGATCGCTGTCGCGTGCGGCGAACGCGGTTAAAAAAGCGGACGGCGGGATCTTCTGGTGGTCCATCGGCATCGTCGTCCTCATGGCCCTCGCCGCCTTCTCCTGGATCGGGTCCATCTACATCTTCACCCATCCGGAAAAACCCTTCAACTACAAGCTCCTCAGCCGCATCCAGCGCCTGGAGGACCTCAGGCAATTCACGGAAAAAGACCGCCCCTCCGGCAAAAGCCTGACCCCTCCCGACCTCTATCAAAAATTCTACCCCTTCAAGACGGACGACCTAGCCACCCACAACGGCGTCCTCCGCCGGAACTACATCACCAACTTTAAAAGCCGCGACGAAAAACCCTACTACGTCCGCGGGAAATTCCGCGTCATCCACGCCCGGCCCCTCACGGAAAAAGATGTCTTCCCCCACGGCATGGTGGCCCGCGCCGTCGCCCTCAACGACGACGGAAAAGAATACCGCAACGTCGTCATCGAATACGTCCTCCCCACCCCCGCCGCCGTCCCAGGCATCGAATTCTCCCCCGGCGACCTCCTTGATATCGACAGCAGCAGCCGCAAGCGCCTCTACGGCGCCGTCCTCAACGTCCATCGCCTCAACGAGGACGTCCTCG
>JAQGPD010000593.1 GCA_028293305.1 Verrucomicrobiales bacterium
GCGGGCGCATTCCCCGGGCCGTTGGTGCGCACGCTGTTCGGATAGGAAAACCAGTGCTCCAAATCCGTGGACCACTCGACTTCGTCCGTGAATCCGGGAGCCGAGATCCACCGCACCTGCAAGGCCCCGGCGGGCTGCGGGGCGGTTTCCACGGTGGCCGTCAGACTTTGCCAGGGCAGCGCTTCCTGCCAGGAATCGGCGATGCGGATTTCATCGACCGTCCAGCCGGTGGAAGCCGCCGGGTTTTGTCCGGCGGCGAGGCGGATTTGCTCCAGGTCCGACCACGCCGCAAAGTCGGATTGTTGCGACACCATGGCGATTCCCTCCGCCTCGTCCGGGGCCTTGCCGAGCGGAGGATTCATCCAAAGTGTGTATCGTTCCAGGTCGCCATTCACCGCATTCAACTCCACGCGGGCGAGGGCCAGGCTCAGCGTGGTCGAGGGCGTTTGGGTGATGGCGGGCGTCCAAAGATTCCCGCCCGTGCTGCGGTCCCACACATGCCAGCGTTGCGCGGCGGCGCCCGAAGGCATGCCGATGGCGACGATTTCATCCATGTTAGTGTCGCCGTCCGGCGGTTGCAACGTATCGTCTGGAGCGCGCAGGGAGAAATTGAAAAACCGCACCGTGCTGCCCGCGACCTGTTGGCCGAGCAGGGAAATCCAGATCACATTTCCGGCGGGTTGCGGCGCGGGCGGACGGAAAACCGGCGCGATATTGCTCACAGTAGCGCGCTCTTCATGGGCGTCCACCAGCGCGTGATTGCCGGAGGCCGGCAGCACATTTCCGGAGGCGTCCATGTAACGCAGGCTGCCCGGCGCGATGTCCGCATCCACTCCGGATGCAGGGTCGGGATTCGCCGCGAAGCCACCCTGGTATTTCAGTCCGTCCTCGGCGACGGGGTAATTGAATCCCTCATAATACAGCAGCTCCCCACGGGCCGACGCCGCTCCCAGGACTAGCAGGGTCAACTTCAAGCTGTTCAGCATGAGAAACATTGGCGGGAGGTGAAAAGCGATCTTCCACCGTCCCGGCCCCCCGCACAAGTCGTTATGCGTTCCCTGCGTGGCGGCTTGATTCCTTAAGCGGGCCAAACTATTCTCCGCGCATGAGTGAACCGATTTACGACGAAGACAGCATCCGCAGCCTCGACTGGGTGGAGCACATCCGCCTGCGTCCCGGCATGTATATCGGCAAACTGGGCGATGGCTCCGCGCCCGATGACGGCATTTACATCCTGGCGAAGGAAGCGCTCGACAACTCCATCGACGAATTCGTCATGGGCCATGGAAAGCAAATCGACATCGAGCTGGCCGACGGGCGGATGAAAGTGCGCGACTACGGGCGCGGCATTCCGCTGGGCAAGCTGATGGACTGCGCCGCCAAAATCAATACCGGCGCGAAATATGATAGCAAGGCCTTCAAAAAATCCGTTGGTTTGAACGGCGTCGGCATCAAAGCCGTGAATGCCCTGTCCAGTTTCTTCGATATCCAGGCCTACCGCGAGGGCGAGACGAAGCTGATCGAGTTCAGCAAAGGGGTGGTGCAGCAGGAGATGAAAAAGCCGCAGCCCAGCAAGGAAGGGAACGGCACGCGCCTCAGCTTCACGCCGGATGCCGCGATTTTTGGCCCCAGGGTGAAGTGGGACATGGAGACGCTGGAGCGCATGTGCCGTTATTATTCCTATCTGAATACCGGGCTGACGCTGAATCTGAATGGCACAAAATTCCGCAGCAAGGACGGCCTGGCGGATCTGTTGCGCGACAATCTCCCGCAGGAGGCGCTTTATCCTATCATTCATTTGAAAGGCGAGGATATCGAGATCGCCTTCACCCACGCCGAGCAGGCCGGGGAGGACTACTACAGTTTTGTGAACGGCCAAAACACGCACCAGGGCGGCACCCATCTGGCGGCGTTCCGAGAGGCGCTGGTGAAGACCATGCGCGAACATTTTAAGAAGGATTACGATCCCTCCGACATCCGCACCGGCATCGTGGCGGCCATCGCCGTGAAGGTCACGGAACCGGTGTTCGAAAGCCAGACCAAGACGAAGCTGGGCTCCACCCACATGGAGCCGGACGGCCAGACGGTGCGGACGTTCATCGCAAATTTCCTATCAAAAGAGCTGGAGCTGCACCTCCACAAAAACAAGGACACCGCCAAGGCCCTGCTGGAGAAAATCCAGATGAACGAAAGCGAGCGCAAGGAACTCGCCGGCGTCGCCAAGATCGCCAAGGAGCGAGCCCGCAAAGCGAAAATCCATAACAAGAAACTCCGCGACTGCCGCGTGCACCTGGATTCCACGGCCAAGAACAAGGAGGAAAGCACGCTCTTCATCACGGAAGGAAACAGCGCCAGCGGATCCATCACCGCCGCCCGCGATGTGGATACCCAAGCCGTTTTCAGCCTGCGCGGAAAGCCGCTGAACACTTTCGGACTTAACAAAAAAATCGTTTATGAAAACGAGGAGTTCAATCTGCTCCAACACGCCCTGAACATCGAGGACAGCGTGGACGATCTCCGGTATAACAAGGTCGTGCTGGCCACCGACGCCGACGTGGACGGCATGCACATCCGCCTGCTGATGATCACGTTTTTCCTGCAATTTTTCCCCGACCTCCTGCGCCGCGGGCACCTCTTTGTGTTGCAGACCCCGCTGTTCCGCATCCGCGATAAAAAGGAAACCATCTACAGTTACAGCGAGGACGAAAAACAGGCCGCCATCAAAAAACTGGGCAAGAACGCCGAGATCACCCGATTCAAAGGACTCGGCGAAATCAACGCCTCCGAGTTCAAACACTTCATCGGAAAAGATATCCGCCTCGACCCCGTCGGCATCGACCACAGCCATTCCATCAAGGAACTCCTAACGTTCTACATGGGCAAAAACACCCCCGAGCGCCAGGAGTTCATCATCCGCAACCTCCGCGTCGAGCAGGACATCCTTCCGCCCGACGGCCCCGCCACCCGCCCCGAGGACACTGAAGAATCCAAAGTCGCCTAACGCCGATTCCGGTTCATGTTTTCGGTTCCCGGATTTGTGATCCGTTTTCCGGTGTCCAGCAATCCAGTCCATCTCTCAGCAACCGTAGCAAGGCCCGTCCCGGCCTTGTTTCCAGCTATCCGGCCTGCTAACACCAGCTCTCAACAACCATTCCATTTCCCAAAAACCCCAGCTGCGGAGCCTGTAACCGCAGAGCCCTGACCACAAAGCCCGACAACAGAACCCGACCGCAGAACCCGACCGCAGATCTCGACCGCAGATCTCGACAGCAGAACCCGACCGCAGAACCCGACCGCAGAACCCGACTACGAAGCCCCGGGCCCCGGAGCCCCGACCGCAGAGCGGTCAAGGAAGTAGCCGTGGACTTCAGTCCACGGTGTTAGGTCGCCGGCATCCCTTGTCGCGTAGCGACAACGGCATAGAGGCACGCCTCACCCACGAAAGCTCACCGGAAACAGTCCCGCGGGCAGTTTCCGCTAACGTGGTGGACAGAATGTCCACCCTCCTTTGGGGCGTGCTCGAATTCGGGTTCCTTATCGGAGGGTCAACATTCTGTTGACCCGGCCCTGCGGATGGACCCCAAATCTCGACACCACCCATTTTAGGCCAAAGGGCCGCGACATCTTGGGAATCAAACGATTGGATAGCATCCGAAACAATCCGGGCTAACCAAAACCGCTCCGGGGATTTTTTGAACGTTCGCCGGGGCGCTGAAAACAAGGCCGGGACGGGCCTTGCTACGGCGGGTTGACAATCTGCTTGGATGCTTTGCTCGCCACGATGGATGCTTTGCTTCGCTAGGCTACGATGGATGCTTTGCCACGATGGATGCTTTGCCACGATGAATGCTTTGCAACGATGGATGCTTTGCTACGGTGGAATATTTGCTAGGGCTCATGCCTTGCTAATATCACATCACCTGTCTTCCCCCGCATATTTCACCGATTCCAAAAACCTGAAATGTCCGGCCGACGGAGGCGTGGCTTTCAATTCCACCACGTCTTCGCCGGATTCCATGCGGGTGATCCTTTCCAAAATCCTTTTCGCAATCGGGGCGCACACCGACCCGCCGGCCTTGCCATTCGCGACTAAAATGCTGATGGCATAACGTGGTTTTTCGAGCGGGGCGAAACCGATGAACCACGTGTGGTTGTCCATGATCCGCCGTTGTTCGGAAGGTTTCCCTCCGGCTGGTTTTGGGGGACCCGGCTCCATGCGCCATTTTTGGGCCGTGCCGGTTTTGCCGGCAATATGGATCAACTCGCTGCGGGCGGGTTTGCCCGTGCCTCCGACGGGCGAATTCACGGTGCGGTCCATGCCTTCGCGCACGGCGGCGAGGTTTTCCTCTGGCACGCCTTCCGCTATCAAATCATGCCGAAGCTCAAGGGGGGCGTTGTGCCACTCTCCATTGGTGAAGGTGCGAGAAACAATCCTCGGGTTCCAAATCTTTCCATCATTCGCGATCGCGGCTGCCAGGCCAGCCAATTGCAGGGGGCTGGCTCGCACCTCCGCCTGACCGATGGAAACGTTGGCGGTCTTCGCCTCCGTCCATGGTCCATAGTTCTGTTTTTCCAGCCAGGCGCGGTCGGGGATGAAATCGGTTATTCCCGTCCCCAACCGGAAATAGGCTGGATCACCAAGGCCGAATTTTCCCGCCATTGCGGCGATGGCGTCGATGCCCGCGGCATTGCCAAGTTGATAGAAATAACAATTGCAGGATTGTGCCAGCGCCTCCGGAAGATCGAGCCGGCCATGCTCGCCGCCTTGGTTGGCGATCCAGCATTTGAAGGGCCTGCCCGCGTAGTGCACGGAGCCGCTGCAGTTATAGATTTGAGGTTTGCCCCCGTTGCCGGGCGCGCTCAGGGCGACGAGCGGTTTGAAGGTGGACCCTGGCGAAAAGCCGGTCAGCGCCCGGTTTATCAAGGGGTCGGTGCGGTCGCTGAGCACTTTGTCGAAACTTTCCCTGACAGGAAAAGGAACCATTTGATTCGGATCGAAGTCCGGCAAACTTGCCATGGAAAGGATGTCGCCATTCTCCACATCCAGCAACACCACCGCCCCGCGTCCCACGCCGGCATCGATCAGGGCTTGCCGGCAGATTTGCTGCATCCGCGCATCCAGGGTCAGTGCGAGCGCGGGGGTGGATTTGCCTTCGGCGGAGGGTCGCTTTTCCAGCATGGCGTCCATGGCTTTTTCGACTCCGGCCAAGCCGGTCATGGAAACGCTGCCGGTGGCCTTGTCGGCGGCGGCGGCTTTCCTGGCAGGGGGATATTTGGGCGGAGGCTGTCCGATATATCCAATCACGTGACTTGTCAGGGCGGCCAGGGGATAGTGCCTCGAATCGCCGGTTTTCGACTCTCCATTCTGGTTCCATGTGGCGTTGGAGGATTCGGCTAGGACGACGCCATTGCGGTCAGTGATGCTGCCGCGCAAAACGGTGGCGGTGGAAGTTATCGCCGATGACGTGACGCTTGCGGCGACGGGGGCGGGTGTCGCCGGGCTGTCGGGAACCGAGGGATTGGCGGGAGGGGGAACGGCTGGAGCTTCCGGGTTGGTTGGAGCTTCCGGGTTGGCTGGAGCCTGGTTGTTGCTAGCAGGAACGGGTGGGGAATCGGCGGGCCGGGACGCGCCGGACGGGGCTGGGGAAGTGGGTTTTTCCCCGGATGCTGTTGCAGGGACTTCGCTTGAAGATTCAGGCCCGGCGGGAGGTGTTAGCGTTGCGCGGGCCGGCGTTGGCGGTTCGATCGCTGGCGCGGTTGGAGGCGCGGTTGGAGGCGTGGCGGGTGGGGTTGGAGAGGGCGTGGCGTTTTCCGGAATGGGCTCCGCTGACTCCGTTAGGGAAAGGTCGGATTGGTCCGCTGGATTGGTTTCCCGGGCGGTGCTGAGGGGCAGGAGCGGCACGAGGAGGAGCAGGGAAACCGCCGGAGCCACGAGCATGGGGAAGGAGCGGCGGCGGCTGGGGACGGGGGCCAGGAGGCGTTGGATCCGATGCAGCAGCGGTTGGCTGGCGGCTGCGGGGGCCAGGGCCGGGGGCTGGTCCAGGCTGAGTTCCGCCAGGCGGGCAAGGGCGGTGGCGGCGGCGCGGGGGTTGCCGGTCAGGTGGCGGGCGCGGTCGTCGCAGGCGTGCTCGCGTTCCAGGTTCATGCGGTGGCTGACCCACCACACCGCCGGATGGAAAAACAGCAGGGTTTCCACGGCGGCCTGCAGGAGACCTGTCAGGTAGTCGTGGCGTTGGATGTGGGAGAATTCGTGGGCCAGGATGAAATCCATTTCCCGCGGCGAAAGCCCGGCCAAGGCACCGCTGGGGATGAGCAGCACGGGGCGAAGGATGCCAGCCACGGCGGGCGAGCGCAGTCGATTCAGGATTTTCAGCCGGGGCAGGCGTTTCAATCCGCATCGCCGCGCCATCAGCCTGGCTTGGTCATTGATCGCTCCCTCGGCGGGGACGGCTTGGCGGATGAGGTAAAACGTGGCGCCCAGCCCGCAAAGTTTGGTCAGGGCGAGGCAGGCCGCGCCGGTCAGCCAACCCAGTCCCAACCACGCGCGCCAGTTCGGCCCGGCGGAGGACTCCGGGGCCGGGGTGGACTCGGCGGCGGGCGGCTCGGGGCGTTCCTCCAGCGATGGGATAATCAACGCAACTCCGGCCGGCGCGGGTTCGTTCCGGGGGATTTCATCCGGCGGGGCGGAGGCTTGGAGCGGGAGGGGAAGGCTGACAATTTCCGGAGTCGTAGTGGCGGAAGGAACGGACGGGGTGTGGGAAGGCGTGAGTTGCATCCAGGTCAGGACGGGGGCCAGCGCCATGGTGGTTAGGGCGAGGGCGCAGCAGGCGTGCCGCAGATCCGCCGTGCCGCGCCGGCAGAGTCGCAGCAGCAGGGCCAATCCCAGGGCGGCCAGGGTGCCCTGCCAGAAAAAATGCAGGACACACCACCCCAGCCTTTCCGTCAGGGAATCGACCGGAAACGCGGTGAAGTCGGGCAGGGGGGAGGACCATTTCATAACAAAGAGGGTGGGAAAGGACAGCAGCGAAAAAGAATGGGGTGTGAATGGAGGGAGGCGTTGCGGGAAGCGGGCGGGACAGGAAGGACTGGGTTGGACTGAAAAGCTGTGGGCGTTGCGGGAGGGCGCGGAGGGAGGGTGCGGCGGGCTCGGCGCAGGGAGGTTATCCCCGGGGAATGGGTTTTTGTTGACGGGAATCCCGTGTGGGTTCACCGGGGCGCTGGGAACAAGGCCGGGACGGGCCTTGCTACGGTTAGGATGCCGGGGGACGGGTGTCGGGAAGCGGGAACTGGAGGAGGCCGGCGGGGATCAGGGGCCTCAGCGATGGACTTGCGGGATGATGTAAAGGAAGGCTGGAAACGGAAACGGGGTCGTGGTCGGAAAAGAGGATGGGATGGGCGCTCGAAGAAAGAGGAAGGGCGGATGACAGGTTTGTTGTCAGGAACGGCGGGGCGGTTCCGGCGCGCCGGGGGGGCACGGGGGTTTGTCCTCCAGCGCATCCAGGGTGCGGCGGATGGCGGCGATTTCCTCCGCGCTGACCGGGCCGGAGCCGAGCGCCTGCTGCACGAGCGCGCGGGTGGAGCCGGCGAAAAGTTTCTGCACCATCTCCTTAACCATGGACCGCTGCATGCGCTCCGGCGGCACGGCGGAGCGGTAGATGTGCGAGCGGGAAGTCTCGTCCCGCAGCACCAATCCCTTTTCCGTCATGATCTGGAGGAACTTCAGCACCGTGGTGTATCCCTGCGGTTTGCTCTCATTCAAAATCCCATGCACCTCCCGCACCGTGGCCGCCCCGCGATCCCAAAGGACCCGGAGGATCGCAAGTTCCGCATCCGTCGGACGCAGAGGAGAAGAGGGCTTTTTAGCGGACATGCCGGGATCTTATACGAACTCATTCGTATAAAGCAACGAAAGACTTCGTTGCCGCTCCACTTTTTTCCCAACTTCCCCGCGCTCAACCCACGGTCCCCGACCGACTTGCCTCCATAGCCCTT
>JAQGPD010000608.1 GCA_028293305.1 Verrucomicrobiales bacterium
GGAAACCGTCATCGCCTTCCGGAATCCTGACGCAATCGCCAGCACCCCTGTCAGCACCGCCACCACTCCGGCAATGCCCACGGCCGCCGCGATCACCGCTCCCATGCGGGCGGGCAGACTGCGCAGATTGAAAAGCGATATCGAAAAAATCCGGGAGAAAAATATCATACTTTTTAGCCTTTATGCGTTGTCGCCCATCGCCAAACCGGAGGGCTCCGGTGTCGCATATCAACCGCCCTGCGACGGCCGAATCAAGGGATTCCAAAAACTTAATTTCCACCGCACGGATTTGCAATCCACCTGCAACCCACCTGCAAACTTCCCGCAGTCCACCTTCAATCCACCTTCAATCCAACATCAACCCACCCAAAATCCGCCGCGCCCGCCCCACTCACTCCCCGGCCAGCGGCAGCCTGATACCGAACACTTTCCGCAACGCGGTCCGCGCGGCATGATACCCGCACATGCCATGCACCCCCGCTCCCGGCGGCGTGGAGCTGGAACAGTGGAACAAGGCCGGATGCGGCATGGTGTAAGGGTTCAAACGCGGCACCGGTCGTGTGAAAAGCTGCTTCCAATCCATCACTCCGCCAATGACATCGCCGCCCACATTGTTCATGTTATACCGGGCGACCGCCTCCGGCGACATGGCATGGGAGGCCAGGATCAGGTCGCGGAATCCGGGCGCGTATTCCTCGATCCGCGACGTGATATTCTCCGAAAAATCCACCCCGGATCCCGCCGGCACATGCGCATACGCCCAGAGCGTTTGCTGGCCCGCCGGAGCCCGGGTGGGATCGCACAGACTTTGTTGCCCCACCAGAATGAAAGGTCGCGACGGCGTCCGACCCTGACAAATCTCACTTTCGGAGGCGGCCATCTCCTCCATCGTGCCGCCCAGATGCACCGTCCCGGCCAGGCGACTGTGGGGGTCCAGCCAAGGCACCGGGCCGGACAAGGCGTAGTCCATTTTAAAAACCCCCGGACCATAGCGGAATCTTGTCAGGCGTTCCACATACGCCGCCGGCAGCCAGGCCCGCGCGATGGCGGCGGTGGCATGCGGCCCGGTGTCGAAAAGCACGGCCCTGGCGGACGGAAGTTCCCTGACATCCCGCACCGGCGCGCCGCATTCCACCACGCCTCCGAGGGACTCGAAATAACCCATCATGGCCCGCGTGATGGCCACGCTGCCCCCCCGCGCCACCGGCCAGCCCGCGGCATGTCCGGCCAGACTCAGCGCCATGCCCACGGCTGCCGTGAGCGGCTTGTCCAACGGCAGAAATCCATGCGCCGCATTCCCGCAAAACAACGCCCGCGCTTCCTCCCCGCGGAACCGCGAGGCCGCCAATCCCGTGGCCGGCCACAGGGCGCTAAGCCCGAATCTTCCCAACAAAAACGGATGCCGCGGCAACCACGGAAACGGCCCCAGCAAATCGCCATACAGCCCCGCCGCCCCGGCCACGAACGGCTCAAACAACCGCCGCCACCGCCCGCCGTCCTCCGGCCCTAACAGGTCGGTGGTTTTTGAAAAATCCCTCGCGAAGGCCGCCGCCCGTCCGCCGCCCAGGGGATGCGATAACAAAATTTCGGGATGTTCCCATTCCAACCCGAAATCCCGCAAAGGCAGGGTCCGCAAAAACGGCGACAAGCCCGCCATGGGATGCACCGCGCTGCAGATGTCATGCAGAAAACCTGGCAGGGTCAGCTCCGCCGTCCGCATCCCCCCGCCCGGCAGGGCCGCCGCCTCGCGGATCAAAACCCGCAGCCCCTGCCCGGCCAGGGTGATCCCCGCAGCCAGTCCGTTCGGACCGGAACCTACAATCACGGCATCATATGCAGTTGGGGACATAGCGGGAATAGTATCAAAAAGGAACCTTGCCGCCAGGGACGGCATCCAGTTCATATGGGGGCAGCCAACCGGAACCTCCGATTGTTGTCAGATCACGCTTCTCCAGACCGTTTCTCTTTTCAACACCACCCTCCATGCAACGCCGCCGTTTTCTCGCCTCCGCCGCCAGCCTGTTGGCCGCACCCGCATTCATCCCGAATCTCCGCGCCGCCTCGCCCAACGGCAAGGTCCGCCACGCCAGCTTCGGAGCCGGCGGCCAGGCCTTCGCCGACCTCCAAAGCTTCGCCAACAGCCCTAACTTCGAACTCGTCGCCATCGCCGACGTGGACACCTCCGCCTTCGCCGCCATCAAGGCCAAGTGGCCCGAGGTGAAATGTTATCAGGATTGGCGCGAATTGTTGGAAAAGGAATCCGCCACGCTGGATTCCGTCAACGTCTCCGTCCCGGACCACCTCCACGCCACCATGGGAGCCGCCGTCCTCCACGCCGGCAAACACCTCTACGGCCAGAAACCCCTGACCCAAAACCTGCGCGAATGCCGGTTCATCACGGAACTTGCCAGGGAAAAAGGAGTGATGACCCAGATGGGCATTCAAATTTCCAGCGCCTTCACGGAACGCTTCGCCGTGCGTCTCGTCCAGGACGGCGCCGTTGGAAAAATCAAGGAAGTCCACACTTTCAGCGCCAAACTGTGGGGCGATCTCGACCCCGTCCCTCAGCGTGAGGACCCCATCCCCGCCTCGCTGAACTGGGATCATTGGCTCGCGGGAGCCGCCGCCCGTCCCTATCTGAAGGATTACTATCATCCCGGAAACTGGCGGAAGCGCCGCGATTTCGGCACCGGCACGCTGGGCGACATGGGCTGCCACATGTTCAGCGGCTGGATGCGCGCCCTCGCCCTGACAAGTCCCATCAGCGTGAAATCCTCCGGCCCCGCCCCGGGCAAGGACAACTGGGCCCTCCACGGCCACGTGGAATATCTTTTCCCCGGCACCCAATACACCGCTGACAAGGAAGTCAAAGTCACCTGGACGGACGGCGATGCCCGCCCACCCCAGGCCGTCGCGGACCTCGTCGGCGGCAAGCTCCCCCGCGAAGGCAGCCTTTATATTGGCACCGAAGGCGTCCTGGTCTGCGGCCACATGTCCCGCCCGCTCATCTATCCTCTCGAAAAAGGAAAAGGTTATAAGTTCCCGGAACTCGAGCCCCGCGACCACTATGTCGAGTTCCTCGACTGCGTCCGGAACGGCGGCGCGAAGCCCTCCGCGAACTTCGACTACGCCGGCCCCCTCACCGAAGCCGTCCTCCTGGGCTGCCTCTCCAGCATCTTCCCCGGAAAATCCCTCGAGTGGGACGCCGCCTCCCTAACCTTCAAAAACGCCCCCGAGGCCAACCCCTTCGTCGGCCGCACCTACCGCCCCGGATGGGAAATCCCCGGCCTCAAAGCCTGACAAACCACCCCGGTTGAAAAAACTCCACGCCTCGGCGCCTCCGGAAGAATCCCTTCCGGAGGCGCCTTTTGTTTACCCGCAAACGCCCCGAGTTCCGTAGAATCCTGCACGTCCCAGCCAACTGTAGCAAGGCCCGTCCCGGCCTTGTTTCAGTAACCTTGTTTCCAGCCGCCTTATTTCCAGCAGCCATGGTTCAAGCCGCCAATGTTCCAGCCGCCTCGCCTCCTGCTCCAGCTTCCTTCTTTCC
>JAQGPD010000627.1 GCA_028293305.1 Verrucomicrobiales bacterium
ATGTCAGGGTGGACGGAATCCTGGCGGCGAGGGAACGTTATATTCTGGAGCCCGGCCGGCCGGAAACCCTGGCGGCGCTGAATCGAAAGTTCCCGCAAGGCCATTACCTGGGCTGTTTCTGGATCACGGAAAAGCCATTTCCGGTGGAGGCGGTGGAGGCGCTGGAGCAGGCGGACGGAGGCATTTACCTGGGATGGACCGCGCTGTGCCGCGGCGGATGGTCCATCAAAATTCTCGGAGCCGATGCCCTGACCACCCGGCGCACTCTGAGCCGGCTGCGGCGGATTCTTTATGCCGCGATGGAGCGCGTGCCGCCGGCTTTGGGGCGGTTTTAAATGGCGGCTCCGGCCTGCCGATTCATGCTGGGGCGCGTGGAAAAGATTTGGCCACAGAGAGCACAAAGAATCACAGGGAAATGGGAAAATGCAGGGGGTGATGGTTCCAAGACGTGGACGTGGGGTGAAGAGGTTCGGAGGGCGGCCGTTTTTAGTTTTCGGATTTTGGCGGGCGATATTGCGTTGATGGCGGTATGCGGCGGGACTTGGCGGCATGGGTTGCGCCGGGGGAAAAATCGGGGGACGGTGCGCGATGATTGATCAGGACAGAATGGCCCCGGAACTCCTCGCGCCCGCGGGGAACTGGGAGTGTGCCCGCGCGGCGGTGGCGAATGGGGCGGATGCGATTTTTTTCGGAATGCCGAAATTCAATGCGCGGATGCGCGCGGATAATTTCACGCCGGAGGACCTGCCGGCGCTGATGTGTTATTTGCACGGACATGGCGTGCGCGGGTTGGTGACCATGAATACGCTGATTTTCACGAGGGAGCTGGCCGATGCCGTGGCGCAGCTCAGGACCTTGGAGGCGGCCGGGGTGGATGCGATCATCGTGCAGGATATCGGACTAGCCAGGTTGGCGCGCGCGGTGGCTCCGAAGCTGGCGCTGCATGCCAGCACGCAGATGACCCTGACATCTCCTGAGGGTCTGGCTTTTATAGATGCGAGGCTGAATCTGGACCGCGCCGTTCTCGCCCGGGAGCTGTCCCTGCGGGAGCTGGAGCGCTTCCGCGAGACGCAGGTTCCGCTGGAGGTTTTTGTGCACGGCGCCTTGTGTGTGGCCTATTCCGGGCAATGCCTGACCAGTGAAAGTCTCGGACAGCGCAGCGCCAACCGCGGTGAATGCGCGCAGGCCTGCCGCATGCCCTATCAACTCGTCGTTGATGGCGTGCTGCGCGACCTGGGCGACAAACGCTATCTGTTATCGCCCCAGGATCTGGCGGCCGTGGAGGAGGTCCCGGCCCTGCTGGCGCGCGGCGTGCGGAGTTATAAAATCGAGGGCCGGCTGAAATCCCCGGAGTATGTGGCCGCCGTGACCGCGGTTTACCGCAAGGCTTTGGACGCCGCCATGGCCGGCAAAACGGAAGGTCCCATGGCCACGGCGGAGGATCGTTATGCCTTGGAAATGACTTTCAGCCGCGGCTTGTTCAGCGGCTGGATGCATGGGGTGGATCACCAACAATTGGTCGGTGCGAGGTATGGCAAAAAACGCGGCGCCTACGTGGGCCGGGTCCGCCAGGCGGGGCGCGAGTGGGTGGAGATGGAATCCATGGGCGCGGCCTTGAAGGCGGGCGATGGCGTGGTGTTCGACACGGGCGGCGACACGAACGAAGAGCAGGGCGGACGGGTCTTCGATGTGTTGGGAGGACGCCTCACTTTCGCCAAGGGCAAGGTGGACTTTTCCAAGCTCAAAGCCGGTGACCGGGTGTGGAAAACCAGCGATCCGGCATTGGATAGGAAACTGCGCGCGACTTTTGAGAGGGAGTCGGAATGGCGGGCGGAGGAGAAGCTGGATTTATTTGTCAGGGGCAGGGAAGGGGACTTTCTGGAAGTGAGTGCCAAAGGAGTGACCGTGGCGTCCGCCATGCCTTTGGTCGCCGCGTTGAAACGACCGCTTTCTCCTGAATCCCTGCGGGATCAACTCGGCCGCCTGGGTGGGACCGGGTATGTGCTGGGAGCGCTGGAAGGCGCGGTGGAGGGCGAGGTGATGCTGCCGCTGAGCGAGCTGAACCGGATGCGGCGGGAACTGGTGGAGCGGCTGAAAACCGGTGCGGCGGATTCCAAATTGAGTCAGGAAACGGACGGGCCTGACAAAGTTCCGGCGGTCCCCGTGAATTGGCGCGAAAGCTTTTCCCACACGCCGGACGGGCGCGTGGCCATGGACGCCGGGGCGGAAGCGGATGCCGCCGGGGATTTGAATAGCAAAAGTCCGGAGTTGTCAGTGCTCTGCCGGACCATGGAGCAGATAGACGCCTGCGCGGCCGCCGGCGTGGCGGTGGCCTATGCGGATTTCGAGGACGTGCGCGGCTATGCGGCGGCGGTGGAGCGCGTGCGGGCGGAGTCGGGGATGAGACTTTTGCTGGCCACGCCGCGGATTCAAAAACCCGGAGAACAGGGATTCTTTAAATTGATAGAGCGTGCGGGTCCGGACGGGGTTTTGGTCAGGAATCTGGGAGCAGTGCCATGGTTCACCAAGCGCGGCCTGGAGACGGTGGGGGACTTTTCCCTGAACGTCGCCAATCCGCTGACGGCGCAGTTTTTCCGGAATGAGGGATTGGATTTGCTGACGGTATCGTATGATCTCAATATCAGTCAGGTGCTGGATCTGCTGGCGGGCGCGCCGCCGTCCTGGTTCGAGCTGACACTGCATCAGCATATGCCCATGTTTCATATGGAACACTGTGTGTTCGCGGCGTTTATGTCGAAGGGGAAAACCTTTCTCGACTGCGGCCGGCCTTGTGAAAAGCACTCCGTGAAACTGCGTGACCGGGTGGGCATGGAGCATCCGCTCAAGGCGGACGTGGGTTGCCGGAACACGCTTTTCAATTCCCAGGCGCAGACGGGAGCCCAGTTTTTCCCGCAGCTCATGGCGGCGGGGTTGCGGCGGTTCCGGATCGAACTGTTGGAGGAGGATGCCGACGGCGTGCGCCGGGTCTTGAATACTTATCGCGGGCTGCTGGAAGGCCGCGTGGAGGGCGGCGATCTTTGGCGGCATTTGAAAGCGCAGTCAAAACTGGGGGTGACGCTCGGGACGCTGGAGACGGTTTCCTGACCGATTCCGCCGGCCGGATCGTTGCCCGGAAGGACCGCTGATCCGTATGCAAAATGAGCTTGGGATGCGCGGGCGCGTGCTTTATACAGCGGCATGAAAATCCGCGAATTTTTCCTCCTGACAATGTTGCTGGTAGGTCCGGCGGCTTCGACTTTGCCTGCCGCGGCCGGTCCGCCGAATGTGGTGATGATTTACGCGGATGACATGGGATATGCGGATTTGGGAGTGCAGGGCGCGGTCGGTTATACCACGCCGAATCTCGACCGCATGGCGGCGGAGGGCATGCGTTTCACGGATTTTTATGTGGCGGCTCCGGTCTGCTCCGCCTCACGCGCGGCGTTGATGACGGGTTGTTATCCGGCCCGCGTGAGCATCACGGGCGCATTGCCGCCAAAGTGCCGGACGGGGTTGAATCCACAGGAAACCACGATCGCGGAAATGTTGAAGGAGAAAGGTTATTCGACGGGGATGATGGGCAAGTGGCACCTTGGCGATCATCCGGATTTGTTGCCGGTGAAGCAGGGTTTTGATGAGTATTTGGGCCTGCCGTATTCCAACGACATGTGGCCGGAAAATCCGAATGCCAGGAAAAATTCCTATCCGCCGCTTCCGCTCATCGATGGCGCCGCCGCTGTGGACCCGGAGGTGAGCGCGGAGGATCAGGCCACCTTGACGACACGTTATGCGGAACGGGCGGTGCAGTTCATCGGAGCGCACAAAGCGGGTCCGTTTTTTCTCTATCTCGCGCCGTCCATGCCGCATGTGCCGCTTTTTGTCAGTGATAAATTCAAAGGTAAGACCGCAGGTGGATTGTATGGGGATGTGATCTCGGAAATCGACTGGGCGGTGGGCCAGGTTTTTGCCGCTTTGAAAGAACACGGACTGGATGAAAACACGCTCGTGATTTTCGCCAGCGACAATGGTCCGTGGTCCATTTTCGGTAACCACGCGGGCAGCGCCAAACCTTTCCGCGAATCCAAAGGCACCTGCTGGGAAGGCGGCATCCGGGTGCCCTGCCTCATGCGCTGGCCTGGGAAAATCCCCGCGGCATCCGTCTGCCTGGAGATGGCGGGGACCATTGATATCCTGCCCACCGTGGCCGCCCTGACAGGTGCCGCCTTGCCCGCGGCGGTGCTGGATGGCAAGGACATCGGCCCGCTGCTGCGCGGGGTTCCGGGAGCGGTGACGCCCCACGAATCCCTGCTGTTTTATTACGGGAACAACGAGCTGCAGGCGCTGCGCAGCGGGCCGTGGAAATTGATATTGCCGCATACTTACCGCACCATCGTATCTGTCGGCGCCGATGGTCTAACCGGAAAACATGGACAGGCCAAAACCGGGCTGGAGTTGTATCAGCTCGCCGAGGATCCATCCGAAACCAAAAACGTCGCAGCGGAAAATCCGCAAATCGTGGCCAAACTTTCCGCGATGGCCCAGGCCGCCCGTGAGGAAATCGGGGACAATCTAACCAAAACTAATGGCCGCGCGCAACGCCCTGCGGCGGCGGTGACTTGGTAGGTTGCGTTGGCTTTTTAAATAATGCCGTAGCCGCCAGGCCTCCGCAATAATAGGCCCGGAGGGCCGGAATCTTTATAGCCAGCGTTATGCGAATAATGATCAAGCTCCGGAGGAGCGGCCTATTCTTTCCCGATGAAGCCAGATGTCGCTCCTCCGGAGCTGAAATTTAACGGGCGACTATGGCTATAAAGATTTAACCCCTCCGGGGTCGGACGCTGGCTAAGTGATGATTTAAAATGCTCCAGTGGTGGTCTTGGGGCTTGGTGATGTTGTCAGGCGGGTTGCGTGGACTCCGGGCCTTGCGGGCGGATGCGGAGGATCAGCAGGGCGCTGAGGAGGGCGAGGGCGGCGAAGGCGCCGAAGATGAGGTTCAGGGGGACGTGGCGGTCGCGGAGGGCGCCGAAGCCCCAGTCGGCGAAACCGCCGCAGGCGATGCTGACGAGATTCATGAATCCGTAGCCGGTGGCGCGGAGGCGGGGCGGGACGATTTGGCAGAGGATGGGCATGTTATTGCAGTCGAAGAATCCCCAGCCCAGGCCGAACAGGATGAGAAAACCGATGGCCATGCCAAGCGTGGTGGCATTGCCGACGCCGAAGAGGGCGGGCAGGAACAGCAACATGCCGCAGGCGCTGGTCAGGATGCGCCCGCGCGGGGTCAGGAGCATCCAGCGGTCCGCGAGCCAGCCACCGATGCCCACGCCGGCGAGACAGGCGAGCTGGACGTAAAGCACGGCGGAGACTCCGGCTTTTCCCTGACCGAGATGGAAGCGTTCCTTCAAAATGTCAGGCATCCAATCGCGCACCACCCAACCGGCCAGGGCGGGCAGGGTGAAGCAGGCGACGAGCAACAGAAAATTGCGATTGGAAAACAGCGTCGCGGTGGCCGAGGCGAAGGATTGGTGCGGACTCGCGGTGTTAGTGTTGGCGGTTGGTTTTGTTTGAGTGTTAGCGGAATCGGTGCCTGCGGGTGGATTTTTCAATAACCAAAAAAGTGGCAGGGCGTAGACGACGCCGGCGAGTCCGCTGAAGCTGAAGGCGCCGCGCCAGCCGATGTCCGGCGCATCCGCCGCATAACCGGCGAAACCCCCGAGGATAGTGCCGGCGTAGATGCCCATCTGGTGAAAGCCGACGGCGCGCGAGCGGGTGGGGCCAAGGTGGAAATCCGTGATGAGCGCGAGCGCGGCGGGCATGTAGAAGGCCTCGCTCATGCCCATGAGCGCGCGGGCGGCGAGGAGTTGTTGGAAGTTGTCAGTGTGGCCGGTCCACCAAGTCACCGCGGACCAAACGAAGAGGCTGCCGCAAATGACATAACGTTTTTCCAGACGGTCCGCCAAGGCCCCGCCGACCGGGCTGAGGAGGGCGTAAACCCATTTGAAAGTGCCCAGCACGAGGCCCCAGTTGGCCTTGCTCCCGATGTCCGGCAGGTCGGTCATCATGGAGGTTTTCATGGCGGCCAGCATCTGGCGGTCCATGTAGTTCAGCAGGGCCACGGGCACCAGAAGGAGGACCATGAGCCAGGCGGTGCGGCCGGGGGTGGAGGCGGTGGAATCAGTCATGGGCGGGATGCGCGCGGATTGGTCAGGGTGTAGAAACGGCCGTCCTCCGCGCCGCCGAGAAAGTCGGGGATGCCATCGCCATCGAAATCCGAAACGGCGGGACTGACGTCGTGGCCTTCGATGTTTTTCGGGTCGAGGGCGCCTTCGTTTTTGAAGGTCCACGTGTTATTCGTGGAGCCGGTTTGGCGCAGGAAATCGGCGTTGGCGGAGTTCAGGAGGAAGTCGGTTTTTCCATCCCCGTCCCAATCCGTCACGCAAAGTTTCCGTCGGCCGCTGCCTCCGGCGGATTTGCTATTGAGCCGGAGCGGGGTGCCGGTTTCGTCAAGAAAAGCACGGCGCGGCGGTTTGAGCCGGAGCGTGCCATCCGGGGCGCGGAAGCGCTCGAAAAAGGCGAGGTAGCCTTCCTGGTCCAGCATCGCCAGGTCCGGGAGTTGGTCGTTATTCAAGTCGTGGACCACGGGTGTGGTGCGCCATTGAGTGAGGAGTTCCCTGCCTTTGGCGCGCCGCCAACCCCAGGCCGGCGAGGGCGGCGGACCGGGCCATTCCACTTCGATAGGACGCGGTGCCGGAAAGGAGGGCGCGGCACGGGTGCCGATGTTTTCCAGCCACTGGACGTCGCCGAGGATGCTATTGAAAACAATGTCAGGAAGTCCGTCCCCATTCCAGTCCGCGACGACCGGCGCGGTGTAGCCCCACTTGGCTTCGGCGGGGCCCTGGATGCTGCCGTTGGGACCGGCCATGATGCGGAAAACGTGGCCGTCGGCCAGGAGACGGCGGGGGGCGGCCCAGCGGGGTTGGGCGGTTTTCGGGCCGCTGAGGTTTTCGAAAATTTCGATGAATCCGGCGGTGTTTCCGGAGACGATATCCTGGTCTCCATCGCCGTCCCAGTCGGTGACGAAGGGCGTGGCCAGGGCGCCGCATTTCAAGGTGTCGGCTTCCTGACGGAAATAGACCGGTTGTTGGAAAATCGGAGTGTTTTCTTTTGTCAGGGCTCCGTTGTTTTCCACCAGGGCCACGCGGCCGTCCTCGTCGCCGGTGATGAGGTCCAGGTCTCCGTCCCGGTCCCAGTCGAAGGCGATGGGGACGATCATTTCCAGTTCCATCCTGACTTCTTTTTCGGAAGGGTCGCGGAGGCGGCGGGCGGCGCTGTATTGCGGGTTTTGGCGGGTGCCGGTGTTTTGATAGTAAGTGAAGCCGTCGAGGAATTCGCCGCAGATGAGATCGTCGTCGCCGTCCTTGTCGAAGTCCACGAAATTCGGTGAGGGACAGCCGAACGTATCGAGGGGTTTTCCGTCCGCCAGGATTTGGCGGGGTTCGGAAAAGGTGCCGTCCGGGTTGTTATGGAAGACGAAAATGTAGCCGTGGAGCGGGCCGTTTTGCCAGATTCCGTCAGGGTTCCAGGCGTTGTCCCAGCCGTAGTGGCTCCAGTCCTCCATGGCGGCGATGAGGTCGGGTCGGCCGTCGCCATTGTGGTCGGACCAACGCCATTGGCGGTGGCGGAGCCGCGGGCCGCCCGGGGCGGTGCCGGTGGGTTTGTAGAAGTCCGGCGGGACGGGGAGTTTGGTTTTTTCGGCGATGCCGGTGCGGGTGAAGTTTTGATATTCCCAGCCGGGAGAGAGGACGCGCAGTTGGCCGTCGACCCAGGAGGGCATCAGATAGGGGACGGTGGCGCTGAGGCGGCGGGCGGGTTTGAAGGTGGGGAATTTGTTTGGGTTTGAAGTGTTGGTAGGGCTGGTGGGATTGGTGGGGTTGGGGGGGGTGGAGGTTGGAGTGGCGGAAGAGGGGTTGGGTTTGCCGGGATTTTCGAAAAGCCAGACGCCGTTTGATGGTTTGTCAGGACAGGAGACGACGAGGTCGAAGTCGCCGTCGCCATCCGCGTCGCAGGGGATGGGCCAGGCCCACAAGCCGACGCCGAGGTCCATGGTGAGGCCGGGGTTTTGATAGGGGAGGCGGTCGAGGGCGTGGGCTTTTGGGGTTGGGGAAATCAGGCAGGTTAGGGTGGTCAGGATGGCTAGGGTGGATAGGAGGGGGCGGCTTTCCGGGGATGATAGTGCCAGAGGATTCAGCCGACGGGGCCGGGAGGAAGCCGGGTGGGATTGCATGGGATGAGATTCATATGATCCGGTGGGGAAAAGCGAGAGGAATCCTTTTTGGGTTGGGTTGGGTTGTGGTGGGTTGGGTTGGGTTGTTGTGGGGATTGTTGGGTGAGGATTCGGGGGGTATGCTGGGGTTGGAAGTTATGCTGGGGGGCGGATGGGGGTGGGCCGGTGCTCCGGGGCGACTTACAAAGTCGCGGTCCGGGGGCCGGTGCTCCGGGGCGACTTACAAAGTCGCGGTCCGGGGGGCGGTGCTCCGGGGCGACTTACAAAGTCGCGGTCCGGGGGGGCCGGTGCTCTGGGGCGACTTACAAAGTCGCGGTCCGGGGGCTGGGGCTCTGGGGCGACTTGCAAAGTCGCGGTCCGGGGGCCGGGGCTCTGGGGTAGGTGGTCAGGGGCGACTTGCAAAGTCGCGGTCTGGTGGGGTGGCGCTTGCGTGGGGGGTGGGGGTGGGGAAGGTGGGCGGGATGATTCCTTCCTCCCCGGTTACCCGGCTGGCGTTGCTTTCCGTGGCGGCGGCGGTTTTGACGTTTGTGCTGAAATTGGTGGCTTGGCAGCTGACGGGATCGGTGACTTTGTTGTCGGATGCGTTGGAGTCGGTGGCGAATTTGGCGGCGGCTTTGGTGGCGGTGGCGTCGGTGACGGTGTCCGCGCGGCCGGCGGATGAGGAGCATGCTTATGGGCACACGAAGGTGGAATATTTCGCGGGGGGCGTGGAGGGCGCGCTGATTTTGGTGGCGGCGGCGGGGATTGGGTGGAATGCGGTGGACCGGCTGTTTCATCCGGTGGCGCTTACGGGATTTTCGGCGGGTTTGTCGGTGTCGGTGCTGGCTTCCTTGGTGAATCTTTTTGTGGCGCGGCTGTTGCTGCGGGCGGCGCGGCGTTATCACAGTGTGGCCTTGGAGGCGGACGGGCATCACCTGATGTCGGATGTGTGGACGTCGGTGGCGGCGGTGGGTGGATTGCTGCTGGTGAAGGTGACGGGCTGGCCGTGGCTGGACCCGGCGCTGGGTTTGTTATTGGCGTTCCATATTGTCTTCACGGGCATCAAGCTGGTGCATCAATCCATGCTGGGTCTGATGGATACGGGGGTGCCGCCGGAGGATCTTGCCAGGATCAAGTCGGTGCTGGAAGGGTATGCGGCGCAGGGCTTGGAATGGCATGCGCTGCGGACGCGCGAGGCTGGAGCGCGCCGTTTTGCGAGTGTGCATTTGCTGGTGCCGGGCGACTGGACGGTGCAACGCGGGCATGACCTCGCGGAGGAGGTGGAGGCGGCGCTGCGGGAGGCGGTGCCGCGGCTGAATGTGCTGACGCATCTGGAGCCGATCGAGGATCCGGCGTCGTTCCGCGATGCGGTGCTGGATGCGGTGCACCAGTGAGGTGCGGGCCGGAGGGCTCAGCGGGCCGGGAAGGGCTGACTGGGCGCTCAGCGGGCTGGGGACGGCTGGCCGGGAGGCGGTGCTGTGACGGGTGGGGCGGCTTCCGGGGTGTCGTTGGGGAGGGGCGGTTCCGGATCGTCTGGCAGGGGTGGTTCCGGTTGGTTTGGAAGTGGCTGCTCCGGTTGGTTTGGGCTCGTGGATTCGAGTTGGTTTGGGAGGGACGGAGCCGATTTTTCCGGCTGGCCGGGAGTTGGGGCTGGGTCTGGGACTGAATTTGGAACTGGTTTTGGCGCCGTGGATGGGTCGCTGGGAAGGGGGGCGTTTTCGGGAATGGCGGGGTCGTTTTCCTGGCCGGGGAGGAGGTCCTGGGGGCCGGAGGGGTCGCTGGGAAGGTTGGTTTCCGCGGTGGGGACGATTTTGAGGAGCAGGCCCTTGGCGATGGCGAGAGTGGCGCGGGCGCGGGGGTAGCCGGCAGGGATGCCGGGGAGGTAGGCGGCGGCGGCGGCTTCGTCGGTGGTGGCGCGGTTGCGGATGCGGTCGAGGGGTTCGCCGCGGTTGGGTGGATCGCCGGGGTCGTAGCCGATGATGTCCTCGGCGGCGGTGGTGGCCATGGCATCTAGCAAGGCGCGGCGGGGGGAAAGGATGGATTTTCCGTCGCCCGTATTGACTGAGCCGGGAGTGGCCGGGCCGGCGGGTGCGGGTGCGGGTGCGCGTGCGGGTGCGGTAGCTGAGGGAACTGCGGCGGTGGAAGTTCCTTGAGTGGAGGCGGTTGTGTTGGCTGAGGCGGGGGCGGTGCCGGGGGCGGATGTCGCGGCAGGGGAGGCGGTTTTGGAATTGGACGCGGAATCGGATGCGGTCGTGGATTCAGTTTTGGATTTGGAATCGGAATCGGGTTTGAAATCCTCATAGGATGCGCCTTCCGCCGGGAGGAGGCTGAGGGCGGCGGGCCAGTCGCTGAGGCGGGTGAGGAAATCGGTGAGTTCCTGGAGGAGCGGGAGCGGGAGCTTGAATTTGGGGGCGAGGATGAGGCTTTCCTCGGCGAGGGCGGCGGCGGTTTGGATTTCGCCGGCATTGTAGGCGTGACGGAGGATCATGACCAGCAGCGGGAGGCGTTGGTCGGGGGCGACGACGGTGCGCGCGGCGGAGGTGGCGTCGGCGAGGGCTTGTTTGGCTTCGGTGAAGAGGAGGGCGTCGGGGAGGACCTCGGCGAGTTCCGCGAGGAAAGTGGCGCGTTGCACGGGATCTGTCAGGGCTTTGGAGGCTTCCAGGGCGGTGAGCAGGGGAGCGGTGGAGGCCTCGGGTCCGGTGGTGCGGCGTTGGGCATCGGACAGGCGGAGGAGGCAGCGGATGCGTTCCGGTCCGGGCGGGGCGGCGTC
Organism: Verrucomicrobiales bacterium; assembly: GCA_028293305.1. Lineage (GTDB taxonomy): Bacteria > Verrucomicrobiota > Verrucomicrobiia > Verrucomicrobiales > V1-33 > CAIZWU01. The sequence continues at coordinate 11,031 of JAQGPD010000627.1, forward strand.
GAGGTCTTTTTGGAGTTCCGCCAAAATTACGGCGGCGGGGCGGATGGGAATGTTGGATTGGATGGCCTCCAACTCGATGGTCCTGCGCAGGTTGGGGTCTTTGATCTCCGCGGAGACGAGCGCGGAATCGGCGGCGGCGGTGTCCCCGCGCCCGAAGCAGACGCGGAACAAATCCAGCCACAACTCGTCCTGGTCCTCCTTCGACGTCACACGTCGGATTGACTCGAAAGCCTGCGCGGGTCCGTCCACGATGGTCAGGTGCACGTGCGTCCATGCCAGCTCGATCAGCAGGGGCGCGGCCTCCGCGGGCGGCAGGGTGGGCAGCATTTTTTCCAACTCGCCGAGCACGCCGCGGGCGGTGTCCTGGCCATCGGTTTCCGCCAGGCGTCGGGCGAGGCGGGCGCGCAGGAGCGGCGTTTTGGCCCCGGGCAGGACCACGTCGCCAAAGCCCAGCATGGCGATCTGGAGCTGGATTTCCTCCTTCACGCGGGCGCGGAGGGTGAGGTCCGCGATGCGTTCGCACATGGTGATGGACTCGCCGAGGTTTTTGGAATCCTCATTGATATTGGCCTGCGCGAGCTGACGCACCGTGCGGGCCTGGACCACGGGATCCGCAATGCGGGCGGCGGTTTCCAAACCCTCCGGAATCATCCCCTGCCTCGCCTGCAGGATGGCCGTTTCCATCAGGTCGAAGTCAATGACCAGGCGCTCGAGGGGATTCGAAAGATTCGGCTCCGCCAGGGCGCGGGCGACCAGCTGCGCCGTGCTGTGGTGCTCCCAGGTTTCCCGGGCAGGGCGGAACCACCAGTAGAGAAAACCGGTGCAGAGGATGGCGGTCAGCACCAGCCCCAGCCAGCCCTCCCGTTTTTTGGGGGATGGGAGATCAGTCACCGGACGAAGAGTTCTGGAGCGCTTTCCACGGCGTAAATGCCGACGGGGTTTTCTTTTCCTTTCAGCGTGTGGGTGCCGAGGGAACGCACGTGTTTCAGGCCTTCCTTCCAGCCTTTCAAAAAGTCGGACGACACCAGGATATCGCTGCCCAGCTGCCGCGTCAGGGCCTGGATCCGGAAGGTCGTATTCACCGCATCGCCCAGCATCGTCAGGCCGCCCTGGCCCAGCTGGCCCCACGAGACCTCGCCCATGTGAAGCGCCACGCCGCTGCCGAATTCCACATCATAGCGCTCAAAAGTCCACTTCATCTCCTCCTGGATCAGCGCGCAGCTTTCCCGGAGATACCGCGCCGCCGACAGCGCCCATTGCCGCGCATTCGGCGTCACATCCGTCCAATACGCCAGCACCGCGTCGCCGATGAACTTGTCAATAGCCGCTCCGTGCTCCGTAAGCACCTGATCGCAATAGGAATACCACGAACCAATCGCCTGGGCCAACTCATCCGGCGGCAGCACCTCGGAAAGCCGGGTGAACCCCTTGATATCGCTCACCAGAATGATCATGGGCACCACCTGCATATCCTGCCCCTCCGATCCCGGGCGCGGGCCCGCCTGCGGCAACTCGAAGCGGTATTCAAAATCACAAATCCGGATCACGTCCCCGGGCTCCAGCTGGCGCGTCGTCGTCACGCGCTCATTATTAATGTAGCTCCCGTTGAAGCTGCCGAGGTCGTAAAACCAAAACTCATCATCCTCCTGCCGCCGGATCATCGAGTGGCGGCGGGAAACCCGGTTATCCGGGAGCGCGATGGTGCTGTCGGACTTCCGTCCAAAGATGGCCGTCTCCGGAAGGATCACCTCCGATCCGTCCGCCAAGCTGATCAACCTCGGTCGTAAATCATTGTCTGTCATGTGGTTATGCTCCCTTTTCGAGCCGTCGTTCTATTTTCTCCGCAGACTCTAGGGGAAACCACGATGAAAGAGAAGAGCCTGTTTGAAGGAATGAGCGAAAATAACAAGGGAAAGTGGCGGAATATTGAAAGGAATGGGGTGGATGGGGCGGGCAGGCGGGAAAAAACCCGGGGAATCAGTCGGGGCGGAGGAAAGATTAAAATGGAAAGTGCAGGAATCATGCCGGGCGGAAACCAGTGCCCCTCAAGCGCCCTCCGGCCCGGACTTTGTGTGACCAAATCACCGGAAATGCGGACCCGGAATAAGCTTGCCCCCGACCGGCCATCCGCCCACAACTTGGTTTTTATGCGCATCAACCCCTTCCTCCGCTCCCCGCTTCCCCTCGCCTGCCTCCTCGCCTCTCTCACGGCCGCCGGAGCTCAAACTCCCGCCGTCCCCACCGCGGAAAAAACAGCTGCCTCCGCTGCGGAAAAAGCCCCCGCCGCCTCCACTGACGGATTCACTCCCCTTTTTGACGGAAAAACCCTCGCTGGCTGGACCAATCCCTACACCTTTGGAGAAGCCATCGTCGTCGATGGCGAAATCCAGCTCACCTCCACCAACAAATTTTTCCTCACCACGGAAAAGTCCTACACCGACTTCATCTTCGAAGGCGACGTCCACCTCCCCGAAGGCAAAGCCAACAGCGGCTTCATGTTCCGCGCCATCATCAAGGAACAGCCCGGCAAAAACACCAAAAGCGTCGTCGGATACCAGGCCGAAGTCGATGGTGATGCCAAGCGCGGCTGGTCCGGGGGTCTTTATGACGAAGGCCTGCGCGGCTGGTTCATCAGCCCCATCAAAGGCGACGCCGCCTCCGAAGCCGCCTTCAAAACCCGATCCGCCGGCGCCTTCAAGCGAAACGACTGGAACACATACCGCATCACCTGCCAGGGCAGCAAAATCAAAATCGAAGTCAACGGCGTCACCACCACCGACGTCACCGACGACCGCACCCCCTCCGGCCCCATCGCCATCCAACACCACGGCGAAGCCGGCGCCACCTACCGCTTCCGAAACCTCCGCATCAAGGAACTGAAAAAATAACCCCCCGCCCGGGCCCCCGCCCGGCCCCCGCCCGGCCCCCGCCCGGCCCCCGCCCCCTG
>JAQGPD010000315.1 GCA_028293305.1 Verrucomicrobiales bacterium
CGGATTTCCGAAGTGTCCGGCCCCACCAGCACCACGCGGCCGACGAGGCCTTCCGGGACGATGACAGGGCTGCCCAGTGAAATGCCGTGGTTGGAACCTTTGTCGAGGGTGGCCTGACGGAACCAGGCGCTGTTTTTCCTGACAATGATCCGTGCGGCGGTGAGGTCGTAGATGCTCTGCTGGTTGAATTTGAAGAGCGAGTTCAGGCGGTCCAGCTGGGTGCGGGCCTCGGCAAGTTGCTGATCCACAATGCGCAGCCGTTCGTTTTCAAGCGTCAGGCGGTCGTTGTCGGCCTTGAGCGCGGAGGCTTCCGGCAAGGGCTCGTTGTTGGACGCGAACTTGTCCTGCACTTCCGCCCCCGCCTTGGTGAAGGGGGAGAAGAAGGACATGACGCGGCTCTGAATCCCCCGGGTGGTGGGGGTGTCGAACGTGAAGACCCAGCCGAGGGCTCCGACAAAAACCAGGAGGGCAAATAAGTTAAAGCGTCTCATGACACCGCCAAAGGGCAATGGTTGAGGGCCGGCCCGTCAGGGCGGCGCGCGGTTCAGGAGTCCGTGGTGGTGACCTTCCGCAGGAACGCGAGTTCGCTGAGGACCTTTCCGGTGCCTTCGGCCACCGCGCTGAGGGGGTCCTCCGCCACATGGACGGGGAGACCGGTTTCCTCGGACAGTAGTTTGTCGAGGCCGCGCAGGAGGGCTCCGCCCCCGGCGAGGACGATGCCACGGTCCACAAGGTCCGCGGAAAGTTCCGGCGGGCAGCGTTCAAGGGTGACGCGGACGGCGTCGATGATGCTGTTGAGGGGTTCCAGCAGGGCTTCCCGGACTTCCTGGGAAGTGATGGTGATGGTTTTGGGAAGACCGGCGACCATGTCGCGGCCTTTCACTTCCATGGTCACTTCCTTGGCGAGCGGATAGGCGGAGCCGACGCGGATTTTAATGTCCTCGGCGGTGCGTTCCCCGATCATGAGATTGTAGGCGCGCTTCATATATTGGACGATGGCTTCATCCAATTCATCCCCGGCAACGCGGACGCTGCGGCTGTAAACGATCCCGCTGAGGGAGATCAGAGCGACTTCCGTGGTGCCGCCGCCGATGTCCACGATCATATTTCCGCTGGCTTCCTGGACGGGCAGTCCCACGCCGATGGCGGCGGCCATGGGTTCCTCGATGAGGTAAACTTCACGCGCTCCGGCCATGGTGGCGCTTTCCTTGACGGCGCGTTTTTCCACTTCGGTGATGCCGCTGGGAACGGCGATCACGACGCGGGGGCGGGCCATGCCGCGGCGGTTGTGGACCTTTTGGATGAAGTGGCGGAGCATGGCTTCGGTCACTTCAAAATCCGCGATGACCCCGTCCTTGAGAGGACGGATGGCCACGATGTTGCCGGGGGTGCGGCCGAGCATGCGTTTGGCGTCGTCGCCCACGGCGAGGACTTCCATGGTGCCGGCTTTCACGGCGACCACGGAGGGTTCACGGAGGACGATGCCGTGGTCTTTTACATATACCAGAGTGTTGGCGGTGCCGAGGTCGATGCCGATGTCATTGGAAAACCAGCCGAAGAGTTTTGCGAACATGAATAATTGTCACGTGAAAGTGGTTGAAAGGGACGGAAAAAAGCGGACGGCGCGCCGTCGAAAGACCGCGCCGTGAGGACACCCGCACCGATGCCATGAGGCCGCACATTTGGTCTCCTCCTTTCAAAAAAGGCAGGGTGATGAGGTGTGCGTCCCCGCAGCACAGGGACAGAAATCAGGTTTCATGAGTCGTTCTGTTTTAAGGACGGTCAAGGGAAAGATACCGTTAAAGGCTTCGACCTCGAAAACAATTTACCCAATGGCCTACAACTCAATTTGCATGTAATTGTTGATTTTTGAGTGAATCAGACTATAATTTCCATAATCTTTTTCATTCCCGTGCCCACTTTCATTTTCAACGTCCGGAATTTTTCATCCACCCAAGAGCCGGCGCTGCCTCACGCGGGCCCGGTCCGACGCCTCAAAACTGGCCACGCCGACGCTGTGGAATCGCTTCCGGAGACCCGCGGTCTTGAGGTGACCCGCCAGCGCGATTCCCTCCGACGCTCCCCAAGGCGTTCATAGTGAGGTGCCGTCGCGCACGGGGCCGGCGTTTTGGAAAAAAGTCGCTGGGTCGTGCTCTGAATTTAGAGCATTTTAAATAATGACGTAGCCAGCGTCCACCCCAGGGGGGGGTAAATCTTTATAGCCATAGTCTCCCGATAAATTTTAGCTCCGGAGGAGCGACATCCGGTTTCATCGGGAAAGAATATGCCGTGCCGCTCCTCCGGAGCTCGACGTTTTTCGCAGGTGGGCGGCTATAAAGATTCCAGCCCTCCGGGCCTAGTATTGCAGAGGCCTGGCGTCCAGGGCATTAAACTGCTCTAAAAGTCACACGCACCAGGCTCGGAAGATCTGGAGTGGGAAAACCGATTTTTCATATTCGTGGCAGCGGGACCGCTCTACTGTCAGTGACGCGTGATTTGCAGAAAATAGAATTTTTTCCCTTCGCTGGCGGCGGGGTCTTGGAAAAGGCGGTTGGTTTGCTCGGCGGGCACATCGATGGGACTGCCCACGGTCTGCGGGAAAGACTGCAGGTCGGTATTGGCCCTGACGATATATGTGCGGCCGGGAAGGATTTTGTTGATGCGGAAGTCCATGACGTTCGCACTGCTGAACCCTTGGATTTTAAAATCCAAAAAGGCCTTTGAATCGACTGGGGAGAAGCCGCTGAGAAATTCCATCCAATTGTCCCGTCCGTCGCCATCGGCATCGACGGTGGGCGCGGCGCGGGCATTGGGCGGAAGGCCGAAATATTCCAACTGCCAGCCGTCGTCGATGCGGTCGCCGGCATATTGTTGGAAGAAGTCGGTTTCGCCGAGATCGTTCACATTCAGCAGCGTGCCGTCGGGATCCGTCAGGGATTTATAGGTTCCGTCGAAAAGGACATCCGTGGGGCGGATCACGGGGGCGGTGAGGACAAGGCCGCCGGTGCTGAGGCCGGCGACGAGACCGGACCGGACGCTCCAAGCGATTTCACCCGCTGGCACAGGAAGGAATGTGTCGTCGT
>JAQGPD010000316.1 GCA_028293305.1 Verrucomicrobiales bacterium
AGGGAAAAACCGTTCACCCTTCCTGCTTCTTCCAAAATCCCGCGCGATGCAACAACGCCCCCCAAAATTCCCCCTCAAGGCCGGTCCGCCCTCAGCCTCCAAAATCGCCGCCCCGCCGCCGGCCCGGGCACCACGCTCCAGGTCCAGCGCGTCCGCCCCGCTCCCTCCGGCGCGCCGCTGATCTCGGGAGCCGCCGCCCACCCCGTGCCCAATCCGGCATTTCCCTCCCAGGCCAGTCGCAGCCAGGCATCCGCACTCAAGGTCGCAAAACTCCCGCCCACGCCACCGCCGGGAATCGGAAAAACGCTCCCGCTTTCCGCCGCCGCCGCATCGGGCAAAAGCGGGTCGGTTTCCTGGACAAACTCCATCAGATTCAATCGATCATCCCCATCCGGATCGCTGTCCGGAGCCCGGTCCACGCCGCTCAGTCCTTTCGCCGCCGCCCAGGTCAGATACCGGTCGCCCGGCACGGGAGGCGTCCCGATACCTGTCAGCGCGTTCCCCGCCGCCGTGGTCAAAAACCGCGTTCCTGGCAGGGTGAACCCCCGGCTTCCCGTGAAGATTTCCGGCCTCAAGGACAAATTCTGATCCGCACTCGACGCATTCCCCGGCCCGCCGGTCCACGCGGTGCCGGGATCCTGACCGATTTTTCCAAACACATCGCATCGCACCCCGTCCAGCACGATCTCCAAGGCGTCGTCTCCATTGAAGTCCATGCTGCTGCCCTTCAAAAACACCGCGTCGCCCGCCGCATTCGCAAAAAGCGTCCCCGTGTCCGCCGCCGCGAAACCTCCGGCCGGCGCCGCCAGCATTCCCGCGGCCACCAAAAAATCCCCGACCGCCGCATCGCCCACGACCACCACGCCTCCCGCCGGCAGTAGCGCCGCGCTCCCATCGGGCACCACGGCGGAGACTTTTCCCAGAATGCTGGGGCTCAAACTGCCGTTCGTGAACCGCCGGACCGCCCACTTCGCCCGGGCCAGGTCGAGCGTTTTTCCGGAGGCATTGAAAAGTTCCAGCGCCCGCGACAAGTTGTTATTGGGCGCCGGCCCAGCCGTGGCCGCCGGCTCGACGTATTGACTGAAAACCAGCAGTCCCGCCGGCTCCGCGCTGCGCACCGTCAGACCCGCGTATCCCGGCGCAAACCCTTCAGCCTCAGCCGTCAGCACCACCGTCCGTTGCGGCTCGACCTCCGGCGAATAGGGCACGGAAACCGGCACCTGCACGCTGGGCTGCCCCGGCGTCAGCACCACCCGGTCGACCGCAAACCGCACCCGGCCATCCCCGCGCCACATTCCCAGAAAAACCGTCACCGGTCCCGCCGGCGGCGGACTCAGCGAGACGGTCGCCACTGGACCCGCCCCGGGGTTCACCTCGTCCAGATTGTCCGGCGACACGCTCAGGCTCAGGCCCTGCGGTGCCGCAGCCTCCAAATTCACATCCACAAAAACCGCGAAGTGGTCCGAGGCCATTTCACTCAACTCGGGGCGGGGCAGGGTGGGGCGCTTCGGCAGTCCGTCGGCCTGGGATTCCAATCGACTGCTGTAAACCTCCCCCCGCATCCGGCCCGCCGTCTGAAACCGCTGCGGAAACATGAGGTAATCAAACCGCGCATCGAAGGAATTGAAGGTCGTGGTCGAGCTCCCGTCCGCCAGGCGCAGCACCGGCGCGAACAAGCCCGCCGGATTGAACCCCACGTGCGGATAAACTCCGGTGCCGCCATTATACGGAGCCACGCTGTAGGGCAGGGTGATCCCGGGGGATTGTGAAAGATCCGATCCCAGCAAAAACGCCACCGGCAGCGACGTGCCCGCCGGAGGCACGTAACCCGCTGTGTTGTAACTCAGCGGGCTCAGAAAAATGGTGTCGATGGCATTGAAATCCCCCGCTACGAATACCGCGTCCACCGCCGCATCCAGCCCCCGCTGGCTCAGAAATTCCCGAATCCGGTAAGCCTCAACGGCTTTTCGAAATCGGTCGGTATCCTCCGTCCCGGCCTTCAAATGCACATTCACCACATGCAAATCCGGCAGCGACCCCGGCGCATCGATTCGGGTATACAGTGGAAAACGTGTCAGTTCCCGCCGCTCCGGGTGATCCCGCCCGATCTGGACGCTTTCCAAAATCGGAAACCGGCTCGCCGTCACCTGGCATTCCCCCGTCCCGAAATCCCCTGAACTGTAAGCCGCCGCCGCAAAAGCATCCCCACGCGTGGCCACGAACCCGCTGCCCTCCGGAAACCCCGCCTGGGCCAGGAGCAGCTTCACATCCCCAAAGTCGCCAGCGTCCGAAACTTCCTGAAGCAGAAGGACATCCGGACTGATCCGCTCGACCGCTTCGCGCACCGCCGCGAACGCCTCGCTCCCCGGCGCCCCCACTCCCAGCCGCACATTCAGCGTCATCATGCGCATCGCCCCCGCCGCGCTCAGCGCCGGCCGGTCCGCGTCCACCACCTGCACCGCCGCCGCCCCCGGCCCGTAATTTCCAGAGCCATCCACGGCCGAAATCACGGTTTCCTGGAACCCGTCCGCCACCCCGTCCGCCGGCAGCGTCACGGAAAATGTCACCGTCCCGCCGGTCGGCACCACCACATTGCCCGGAACCCCCGCCACACCGGGACTCATCGAGTTCAAATTCATCAGAACCGGCGCCGACGGAGCTGGAAACAAGGTCAAAGTCGCCGTCGCGGTCCCGCCCTCCCGAGCCAACCCCGGCAGCACGCTTAAAATCGCGACTTTCGCCGATGCTCCGAAGGTTTGCCCTGCATTCAAAAGCCCCCGCGAGCCCGCCGCCGGTCCTTCCCAGACAAAATCCCCCGCCTGCGTCCCCGTCCCGCGCAGCTGCAGGGTTTGTCCCGCGGGCGATGCCGGCTCACTGACACTCAAGGGGTTGAAAACCAATCCATCCGCCGCCCCACCCACGCCGGTGAACGTTCCCTCGTAGGAAAAATGCTGCACCACCACCGCACCTCCGCTGTTCCGGACCAGCGCCATCCCATCCACGTCATTTTGCAGCCCCGCGACCGCCACCCACACCGCCCCAAACCCCGTCGCGCCCTCATTCGGCAGCACCCCGCTCAGCGACACGGTATTATAAACAGCTCCGGTGCTTCCATTGTAAAAAACCACCGAATACCCCGCCAGATTCGTCCCCGCAGGCCCAGCCACCTCCACACCCTCCTCCACGTCCGACCCCGCATTGTCGTAGTGAAACTCGTTGATGAACACCGTCTGCCCCCACCCAAGCCCCGCTCCCGCCACCCACGCGGCGAACATCCCGATTCTAGAAATTCGAAAATCCATCCCCCAACCTAAGCCGTTTTCGCGCCTAAAGCCAAGCTCCGAACCGCCGCTCAGCCGGCGGCGGGACCCGGTTTCCGCCAACCCCATGGCCATCAGTCCGTTAGAGGGAAATTTTTTTACCCGGACTTTTTTTAATGTATTTCCAGGTTTTCCATCCAAGCGCATCCGGACCGAAAGGATACTTGATAGAACATCTCATGCGCCGAACGCGGAAACCCGCCATTTTCCAGCCACCGGCAATAATGGCCACCAAATCAACTAAAATCTTTAAGTAAAGTTAAGGTGACCGAAACAAACCTTCGCTCCTCCGGCATGCTTTTTGCGCCCGCTCTTTCCATGTGAAAAGATTACGTTTCGCTTGAAAGGACCACTGAATGTTGTGTATGCTCTTCCCCGGTCATCAATCTGTAGTGGTTTATATTAAAAGTCCGGTATTATTTCATATTTTTCATAATTCACCCGGGACCAACTGAAATTAATTCACGCTCCTCCTCAAAGCCCCTTTTCAGCCACCAATTTCTACTCATCCTTAAACTTCCTCAAATCTCGCTCCCAGCGCCCAAACCGTCAAAAAACATGGAAATTCCATTCACCATCGGCAATAAAACCTTCATCCTCGACCGCACGAAAGCCGAGGAAGCTTTTGAAGGCAAACGGGTTATCAACGGCAGGGAGTCCGTCGCCTTCAATCTCCTGCCCCTGAAATATCAGTGGGCCTACGACCTCTACCGCAGCATGAAGGCCAACCACTGGGAGCCGGAGGACATCGGCATGCAGAAGGACGTGGAACAGTGGCGCTCCGGCCAGATCACGGACAACGAACGCTGGATCATCCGCATGGGCATCGGCTACTTTTCCGCGGCGGAAGGCATCGTCGGCGACAATATCCAGAGCGTGGTCCGCGAAATGGTCACCGCCCCGGAGTTGAAACTCGTCCTCGGCCGCCACGCCCACGAGGAGAATATCCACGCGGACAGCCTCCTTTACATGATCTCCAGCCTGGGCATCAACCCCCATGAATGCGAGGCCATGTTCGAGCAGATCCCCACCATTTTGAAGAAAAACGAGTTCGTCAGCCGGACTTCGAAGCTCCTGCGCCGCGACCTCGACCTCAAGCTCACGGAAAACAAAAAGCTCCTGGCCAGGAACATCTTCCTCTTCGGCCAATGCATGGAAGGCACCCAGTTCTACGGGCTTTTCGGCATGGTTCTCAGCCTCTACCGCCAGAATAAATTCCCCGGCATCGGCACCATGTTCCGCTACACCATGCGGGACGAATCCAACCACATCGAGGTCTTCCGCAACCTCTTCATGGACCTCGTGGAGGAAAACAAGGAAATCTGGACCGCCGACTTCCGCGAGGAACTCCGCGACATGATGCGCGAAGCCGTGGCCCTGGAAAAAGAGTTCATCAGTGACTGCCTCCCGGTCAATAGCGTGGGCCTCACCATCAACGAGTTCACCACCTACATCGACTACATCGCCGACCGCCGCCTGGAAGGCGTCGGCCTGGACCCTCTCAACGGCCCCATCAGCAACCCGCTCCCCTGGCTTGCCGAAATGATGGACATCAAAAAAGAGCAGAATTTCTTCGAAGGCCGCGTCACCGACTATCAATAGTCCGGC
>JAQGPD010000372.1 GCA_028293305.1 Verrucomicrobiales bacterium
GTTTGTTATCCTCCTTGCCGCCGCCGTCCTCCAGCAGGCTGCCGTGGCTCAGTCCGCGCCTCCCGACCGGGTGACGAGGGGGCCTTTCGGGAAGATGCCGGATGGCCAGGCGGTGGAGTTGATCACGCTGAAAAACGCCACCGGGATGAGTGCGGAAATCATCAGTTATGGCGCCATCATCAAGGAACTCCGGGCTCCGGATCCGGCGGGAAAATTCACGAATGTTGTCCTGACCACGGGCAGTCTGGACAGCTTCCGCAACGGATTCAACGGCGCGGCGGCCATCACCGGCCGGGTGGTGAACCGCATCGCCGGAGCGCAGTTCAAGCTCGAAGGGAAGACCTATCGCCTGACGCCCAACGAAAACAATAACACGATCCACGGCGGGAAAAAAGGCTTCGCGCAATCCGTCTGGACCGTGGAGGACGCCCCGGCGAAAAAGGATGAGTCATCCATCCGTCTGGTTTATCTGAGCCCGGACGGCGAGGAAGGATTTCCGGGAAATCTTAAAACCACCGTGACTTATTCCCTGACGGACCGGAACGAATTCCGGATCGATTATTTCGCGGAGTCGGACCGGCCGACCATCGCCAACCTGACCAATCACGCGTATTTCAACTTGTCAGGAGAAGGGAGCTGTTTGGATAACATTCTGATGATTCCGGCCGACCGCTACACGCCATCGGACATGGACCTGATTCCCACCGGCGCGATTCTGCCGCTCGCGGGAACGGCGATGGACTTCCGGCGTCCGACCGCCATCGGGGCAAGGATGGGGCAGCTCCGCAGTGGCTTGAACGGGTATGACCATAACTTTGTTTTGAACGGCGGTCGCGAGATGAAGTTGGCCGCGCGGCTGAGTGATCCGAAATCCGGCCGCATCATGGAGGTGCGGACCACGCAGCCGGCCGTGCAGCTTTATACGGCGAACCACTTGGACCATACCGCGGTGTGTCTGGAAACCCAGCACTTCCCCGACGCCATCCACCACAAGGCTTTTCCGTCCATCGTCGTCGCGCCCGGCAAACCGTTGGAGGAGAGCACGGTGTTTTCCTTCCTGACCAAGTGAAAGAGTCAGGAAGGACTGCCGGGAGGGCTGGCCGGTGAAGGCTCCGGGAGGACATGGCCGCCCTCGTTTTCGTATCGGTCGACCTCCTCCGGAAGGCCGGTCATGGCCGGCGCCACCGGCGTCCGATGAGGCCAGAGTTCCAGCAGTTGGATGGTGATCGTGCAGACCAGTGGCCCGAGAATCAGTCCGCTGGTGCCGAAGACCACCAGCCCGCCGATGACGGAAATGAAGACCAGCACGGTGTGCAGTTTCAGCCGGTTTCCCACCACAATGGGGCGGAGCAGATTGTCGGCGGTGCCCACCACGAAGACGCCCCAAACCGTCAGGATGATGGCCTTTCCCACATGGCCGCTCAAGGCCAGGAACACCGCGGCCGGCACCCAGATGACAAAAGCGCCCAGCACCGGAACGATGGCCAGCAGCATCATCACGATGCCCCATAACAAAGGTGCCGGCAGTCCCAGGAATTGAAACATCAACCCGCCGAGCAGGCCTTGGAGCGCGGCCACGGCCAGGGTTCCGTAAACCGTGGCGTGGATGGTATCCCCGACCCGCGTGAGCAGGCGCGTCATTTCCTGACTGGAAAGCGGGGACACGGCGCGCAGGGCGGCCAGGCCGGCGTGGCGGTCGCGCAGCATGAAGAACAGCAGATAAAAGACCAGGCAGAACTGCACCGCCTGCACAAAGGAATCTTTCAAAAGCGCGCCGGCGGAGGCGCTCAGGGCGGCGGCGGCGGAGCGGATATTGTCAGGCAAACCGTATTCCATCCCGAGCTTGTCCCACGCGGATTTCAAGCCCGGGCTGGACTCCAGAAAGCGCTGCCACTCGCCGGAATCCAATTTCGATTGCAGGGACTGCGCGCCGCGCGCCGCTTCCAGGATGAGATGTTGCCCGACAAAAACGACGGGCACCGCGACCATGACGCCGATTGTCAGGACGGCGAGCAGCGCGGCGATATTGTTATGCTTCAGGCGCTTTTCCAACCAAATTTGGAAGGGGGTGAAAAGCACGGAAAGGGTGAGGGCCCAGGTGAGCGCCGACAGGAAGGGGGCGGCCATGCGGAAGCACAGCACGATGCCGGCGGCCGTGGCCACCAGCATCACCAAAGCCCGCGCATGGCTTATGTTGTCCCGGTGTTTGTCAGGGTTTCCAATCATGGGCATGGGGGGGGGAATGAACCGCGTGCCCAGTGTGGGATCGTTTTGCCCCGGACTCAAGCGAAGGCCGTGGCACCTGATACCGCCTGCGGTGGGGATCAGGCCCAGCTGTCCTTCACGCGCCCTGTGCCGATCTGCCCACGGCCCTCCCTGCTCAGATCGACGCGGACTTTGCATCCGGCGAAGTCCACTTCCATCACCGTTGCCCTGCCAAGGCACACCGTGCCCGCGCGCGCCGGATCCGCGCCGCTGCCGCAGGGCGGACCGCCAGCCGCCGGATGATGCGCCGGTGAAAAAACGGGGAAAACTCCTATTTTACCCCCGGAGTGGATAGGGGACTTTCCCATGGGTTAAAATGAAGAAAACCGGTGGAAACCACGTATGAAGAACACCCACCAGGCTCTTTATCCCCGCTTCAGGCATGTCCCGATATTCCCTCCTTTTACTATTACTAGCTGTCCCGACCCAGGCTTCCGCCCAGGAAAAAGTGACGTGGCAGGATCATATCCGGCCGATTTTCGAAAATCGCTGCAACAACTGTCACAATCCTGACAAGAAAAAGGGCGACCTGGATCTTTCCACGTTCGCGGGTCTGATGGCCGGAGGTTCCGGCGGCGCGTCGGTCGAGGCCGGGGATTCCGCGGCAAGCACGTTGTGGAAAGTGGTCTCCCACACTTCCGAACCCGTCATGCCGCCGAAGGGCGATAAAATCCCGCAGACGGAGATTGATCTCATCGCGAAGTTCATCGCCGGCGGATTGCTGGAAACACCGGACGGCGTCGCCAAGGTGAAGAAAAAAGCGTCCTTCGCCATGAAAGCCGTGGCCTCCGCCGGGAAACCGGAAGGTCCGCCGCCCATGCCGGAACATTTGTTATTGGAGCCGGTGGTCACTTCTCCGCGGGCGAATGCCGTGATCGCGCTGGCGCACAGCCCATGGGCGCCCCTGGCCGCTTTGGCCGCCCCGCGCCAGGTGCTGCTCTATCACTCCGGCTCCGGTGAACTGCTGGGCGTGCTCCCCTTCCCGGAAGGCGGCACGCCGGAAACGTTATCCTTCAGCCGGAATGGCTCGCTCCTCCTCGCGGGCGGGGGCATTCCCGGCAAACAGGGCGTGGTCGTGGTCTGGGATGTGAAAACCGGACAATCTGTTATCAACCTCACCATGTCGGAGGATTTCGACACCGTGCTGGCGGCCGATATTTCCGCGGATCTATCCAAAATCGCCATGGGCGGCCCCGGCCGGCGCGTCAGGATTTACGATACCCGGACTTCGCAAATGCTGGCCAATATCAAAAAACACACGGATTGGGTGACCTCGATCGCCTTCAGTCCCGACGGGGTTTTGCTGGCCAGTGGTGACCGGAACGGCGGGCTTTTTATCTGGGAGGCCGCCACCGGCAGCGAATATCAGAATCTCCGCGGTCATGAAAAAATGATCGCCAGCCTGGCCTGGCGCGGAGACTCCAACCTCGTCGCCGCAGGCAGCGAGGATGGGAATTTCACCTGGTGGGAAATGGCCAATGGCACCCAGGTCAAGAAAGTCGGCAGCCACGGCGGAGTCCTCGCATTGGGCTTCGCCCCGGACGGCCGCATGGTCTCCGGCGGGCGGGACGGACATGTCAGGATCTGGGATGGAAATGGCGCGCAGCAAAGCGATTGGGTGCCCTCCGGTGGCAGTCCGGTGCTGAAGGCCGTATTCAGTGACGATGGCAAACGCGTGGTCACCGGCGCCTGGAATGGCGAGGTGAAGAGCTGGGATGCCGCGCAGAAGGACGCCCCCCCGGCGGTGCTGGTGAGCAATCCACCTTCCATCGAGGCCCGCTTGGCGGCCCTGGACCAACAGGCCGCCGGTCAGCGCACCGCCGCCGAACAGGCCGCCGCCGCCGTGGCGGAAAAGGAAAAAGCCGCCGCCGAGCGCGAGGCTGAAATGTCCGCTTTCAAGACCGCCATGTCCGGCATGCCGGAACGCGAAAAAGCCGTTGCCGCCAAGTTGCAGGAATCCACGGCCGCCCTGGCAAAACTATCTGAATCCCGCGCCGGCCTGGTGAAGACATCGGAGGAGGCCGCCGCGCAATTGGCCGCCATGCCCGCCACCGCTCCGGCACCCGCGCCAGCGCCGGCCCCTGTTCCCGGCGATGGCATGCCCGCAGGCGTGCAGGACGCCCTGACAAAAGCCGCCGAGGCCGAGGCCGCAGTCCAGCAGCTTTCCAAATCGGTCCTGGAGACGAAAATGGCCGCGCTGAAGCAAGCCCTCGCGGAATGCGACCAGGCCATTGCCCAGAACAAAGCCGCCGGCGACCAGGCCACCCAGGAACTGGCGAAAATCCGTGAGGATGCCGCGGCGATGACGAAACAAATGCCGGAAAAGGAAAAAGTCCTGGCCGAGGTGAAACAACAAACCGAAGCCGCCAAAGCCGCCCTAGCCGCCGCCCGCGCCTCCGTGGACGGCAGTCTCAAGGCCGTGGCCCGCTGGCAGGCAGCCCGCCTCCTCAAACCCGCCCTCCAATTGCGGGCCGACGCAAAAAATCTGAAGGACAAACTCGACGCGCTGCGTGAGGAACTCGCCCCGCTGGAGGCAAACGTCGCCACCGCCCCCGCCCCACCCCAGGCGGCCCGCATGGAGGAAATCCGCACCATCCTGAAAACCCTGCCCGCGGAAGCCGATTCCAAACAAAAGGAAGCCGATGCCGCCTGGCAGAAATACCTCGAGGCCCTGCCGAAATAACCGTTAGTATTGAGCGTCCCGCCCCGGCTCCGCGCGCCGTGTTTCGCTCGCTGTGTCCGTGCGCTGTGTTTCCTGCGCTGTGTTTCCTGCGCTGTGTTCCGTGCGCTGTGTTCCGTGCGCTGTGTTCCGTGCGTTCCGCCTGTTAGGCTGTCGTCCGCAAAAACGTGCCGTCGTGCCGGGTCCGCGCATCAGTGGCGAAACGCGCGCGCCAGTCCTTGAAGTGTGAGGGCGAGTTGGCCCGTCTCCTCCTCCAAGGGCGCGGAGGCCTGCTGTCTTGTGAGGATCACGTGGTCCAGGGGCGCGGTCACCGTCCGGAACGCCGCCAGCCGGGCGGTGGAATGGTCGAGGGCCAGCGCATGGACTTCCCGTCCCAGCCGGTCGCCGGAGTCGGTCAGGATCCGGTTCAGCAGATCCGCGGTCTCGGCCGTTTCCCGTTTTAAAATGCGCCGGATGGTCAGGATGGATCCTCCCAGCAAAATGCCCGCGAGGGTGAACGCTCCGGTCCCCATGGCCTCACCCCGCGTGGCCGTGGCAGCGATGAGGCAACCGAATCCGAGGGCGCCCACCAGCAAAACGCCGCGCACCAGACGGCTGCGGTGCAGGAGCCTTTCGCTCCAAAAATCACGAAGTCCCATGCCGGTCACCGCCTGACAAACCGATGTCTCCAGCGCGGTCCGGAAGGAACCGGCCCCGGCCGCCCAATCCGGTTCCGCGGGCCGCCCGGCCTTTCCTTCCAAGGCCCGGTGGATGGCCGAGCCGGGTTGCTCCCAAAGTCCGGCCAGAACACGTTCCGCCCCCGCATCCAGCAGGCCCGCCGCTCCGCGCGCCGCCTGCATGAGGGGTGGCAGCAGCAGGCTCTCGATCGTTTCCGTGGTGGGATCGCGGGCGCTGAGCATTTTGGGAAAACCCTTCCGGGCCGCCAGGGCCGAGGACAAATGACTGAGCGTGATGTTTTCCCAAGCCGCGCGGATGTTCCCCGCCGTCTGGTGCGCCTCCCCCGCCAGGGATTCCGCCGCCGCATGCCCCAGAGACCCGGCCGTGGCGCGGAGCCGCAACAGGTCGTCCAGTTCCGCTGCCGCGATGGAGATGCGCGCCTGCACCTCCGCCAGCATCGCCTGCCCCGTGGAGCAGGCGGAAACCAGTTTGCCCAAACGCGGAGCGGTATCGGCGACCATGCCCGTCAGGACCGTCTCCAACTCCGAAATCCGGCTTTCCGCCAGCAGCCGGACTTTATCCACGCCGGACGTCCGCGCCATCAGGGCCAGCTGGCCGGACACCGGGATGACAGGAACTTCCAATCCCAGCCGCGCCTGCGCTATGGCCTGCAAATGATCCGCTATGGCCACCATTTCCTCCGGCGTGCGCAGGTCGGACTGCTGCACCACTATCACTATTTTTTTCAGCCAATCCGCATGCACTTTTTCCAAAAACTCCCATCCCGCGGCACTCCACGGATTCGTCGCGGGAAAACAAAACAATACCGCATCCGCTCTGGGGATGAAGTTTCCGGTGATGTCCTCATGCCCGCTTTCGACGGAGTTCACCCCCGGCGTGTCCACAATATGGAAGTCCCTTAGAAAAGTTAGCGGCAGCTCGATCTCCTCCACACCACCCTCCACCACTCTGCTGGCGGGCGTTTTTCCATAACGGAAATAATGGATGCGCCGCGTTTCCGGCAGCACGCCGCTGGCGCAGAAAACCTCGCCGAACAAGGCATTCAACAGAGTGCTTTTTCCCGCATTCACCTCCCCGGCGACGAGAAAGACGAAGGGATCCCGCAGACCCTCCACGAGCGATTTCACCAAAGGCGCGCGCGAGGGCTTCAACCCCGCCAGATCGCAGAGCCGGCCCAGGGTGAAAAGGGCGGCTCCCAGGCGCGAACGCAGGTCGAAGTATTCGTCGGCAACCATGGCGGGAAAATGGGATGCGGGGAAAAAAGGGGGTTGTTATCCGGAACCGTGCATTTGTTATCCAAGATCGGTTATGGAACGGAATTCGGCATCGAAAAGCCTGCGGTAAAGCCGGGTCGCGGCCCCGTCCGTCATGCGCGCCACGGCATCGCAGACCAGGCGGGCCCGGGCGGCCTCATCGGTTTCCTTTTCCAGGGCCGCCTCCTCGGATTCACGCAGCAGGCGGAATCCCGAGCCCGGGCGGCCGGTGACATAACGCTCCAGCAGCGCATTCATGAGTTGTGTCAGGATATTATCGCTTTTATGCTCCAGCTGCTGCAGCTGCCGGCTGCGGAAGACGAGGTGCAGCGCCATCTTTTTATAAAGCGCTGCCTCCTTCCGGGCTTCATCCGTCACCTCCAGTCGCCAGGCATAGCGCCTCGTCCAGCCGGTCATGAAATTCACGTCGGGGACCAGCGTGCAGGCATTGATGAAGTCGCCGATGCGCGCACGCAGCATGACCTCCAACCGCTGGTTCCGGATGCTCCCCAGCAGTTTTTCCATCACCCTCGATTCCGTGTCGTCCAGGGTCCGCGATGCCGCCCAGCGCTCCAGCGCCTCCAATGTCAGGAAGCCGGCATTGTAGCCATCCGCAATGTCATTGAGCGAATAAGCGGTGTCGTCCGCCCAGTCCATGATCTGGCACTCAATGGACTTCGCGAGGTCCCGGCTTTTGCCCGGAGTCAGTTCCGCGGGAAAATCCTGGCCGCCCAGGGCCCAGTCCAGATACACGTGCTGGCTGTCATACAGAAAATGGTTCTCGGGATCCGTCAGCTCCCCAAAAAGCGTTTTGTATTTCAAGGTCGCATCCAGAAACGCCCGGCACGGATTCATGCCCCGCCCGCTGCCGGAAAAGATCGTGCGCGTGAGCATGCGCAGCGTCTGCGCGTTCCCCTCAAAACCACCCCACGGCTTCATCAGCCGATGCAGCGTGCGTTCCCCCGCATGGCCAAAAGGCGGATGCCCGATGTCGTGCGCCAGACACGCGGCCTCCACCAAATCCGCATCAATATAAAACTCCGGCCCCAGATGCGGACTCCGCCGGCGCAGCGCCGTGCAGATGCTGCGGCCGATTTGTGAGACCTCGATGCTGTGCGTCAGACGCGTGCGGTAGAAATCGTATTCCCCTGACAAAAAAACCTGCGTCTTGCTTTGAAGCCGCCGGAATGCCGAGGTGTGGATGATCCGGTCGCGATTGATTTCAAAAGCGTTCCGGTAGTCCGGCTCACGCGGCACGGCCGAAGCGTCCCGGGGCGGATCCGGCTCCAGGGACTCTTGGTCGAAGGCATTGTAAAATTGGTTCTCCACAGGCAAAGCAGCAGCGGGCGGACATTCCCTGCAACCGATCCCTATGGCAAACCGGAACTGAGTCACCCCGCGTTTCGTCCATCGCCTCCAGCGGTTCGCGGGGCATGCCCATTCTCATTGCTGGCGATACGACACCGTAAGGCGTTCACGGATCGCGCATTACACTCGATCCTGAAATTGCCAATCCGATATCAGAAATTAACAGATTTGATTCTCAAGAATGCGGAAATCATTGATGATCAAAATAAAGTTCTTGCCTCTGCGATAATTATCAGGGATAAATCGTAGATTCAAGAAACTGAACGTTTTGCTGCAAAGCGTTGCGCCCGGCTAAACCATCCAAACTCTCCTTCGCGTATGTTTTCCAAACCAACCGACGACTCCCTGGCCCACGCGAATCTGCTTTCCCTTCAGCGAACGGTGAAGCTTCTCGTCACCGCACTCGCCGCGCTTCTCCTGGCCGGGGGGACCAAGGTCTCCGCGAAAACACCCGAACTCACCGAGGCTCAACTCTCCGCCCGCCTCGCCGATCCCCAGTCCGGTCTGCGCGATTTTGTGGCTCTGGTTGAGAAGTCCATGATCGGCGGCGAAATGTGGCCGGTGGAGGAACTGGTCGATCAACGCGCGATACTCAACCGCGCCACCGACGGAGTCCAAATGCCCGGCGCCGCCACCATCAAGGAGATGTTCGCCGACAGCACCCAGCAGGCCTGGCAGCAAAACGGCGTCACCCGCGACTTTGCCGGCAGCAATTTCCGATTTCTACGCATACGCACCTTTAAAAACCGCGCCGGTCTACTCTTCCGGTCCGCCGGCGATAACAGTAGTTTGAATTTCTTCAGCTTCGTTATCAATGAAGTCGCTCCCCGCACTTTCCGCATCACCGATATATACACGATCGGATTGAATGAATACACCAGCGAAACCCTCCGCCGCACCTACATCCACCTCGCCGCCAGCCTCCAGGGCGGGGATGCGCAGGATGCCTCCGGCGGCAAGGACACCTTCGCGGACTCCCTGGAGGCGATGACCTCCATCAGCCAGGACCTGAAAGCCGGAAAATGGCGCGAGGTCCTGGACGCCTGCTCCGCCCTTCCTCCCGCTATCCAGAACGACCGCACCGTGCTCCTCATCCGCCTCGAGGCTGCGGAGAATTATTCCATCACCAGCCGCTCCGCGGTCCTGGAGGATTGGCTGAAAGCCAACCCTGACGAAATGGAGCTGCCCCTGAAATTCGTGGACCACTATCTTACCCAGGACCGCTGGGACGATGCCGAGCGTGTGGTCACCCGCTTGCTGGAACGCACCGGCGGAGATGCCCGGCTCATGCTCCAGCTTGGAAATATCGACTACCGCCGCGAGCGTGACAAACGCCTCCTGCAGGCCGCCGCCTCCCGGAACTAACCATCCGGAACGCGTCAGGATCCTGGATTTCCTGGCATAAAAAAAGCCCCGTCCGCATAACACGGACGGGGCTTTTTGTATTTGTCAGGAGGCGGACCGTCCCGGCGGGATTTCGGGGTGAAGCGGACCGGCCGTGACAGGTTCCTGACGACTTCCGTTATTCCTTTTTGTCGCCCTTTTCCTTCGCTCCGCCTTTGTCATCCTTTTCCTCGACCACGGGATCCTCACCACCTGCGGCGGGATCCTTTTTGGATTTGTCCACCTGCTGGCGCATCACCACCACCCGTTCCTTGATGGAGCGGGCCCGCTCGGCCAATTCGGATTTTTCGTCGACCTTGATCACATCGTCCAAAAGCGCGTCCGCTTTGTCCAGATCGGCTGGCCCCAACACTTGGAGTTTGGTCAAAAGCAGGTCCTGCAAGTTCTCGCCGCCCACTTTTTCCTTGGCGATGAAGTCGTCGATGGCTGCGGCGAATTCCTTGGTTTTTTGGTTCTGGGCGAGTTCCTCCAGTTGTTCATCCAGCTTGCCCCGGCGCTCCAAATATTCTTTTTTCGCCTTCAACCCAAGCGTGTCGGCCGTGTCCAGGGCGATCACCTGTTCCACTTCCTCTTTATAATAATCCTCCACGACATCGGCTTCCATCGCGGACAGGCCTTCATGGATCGCCTTGGCTTTATCCAATCCGGAAGCGCCTTCCGCCTTTTTGAATGCCGCATCCCGCGTGGCGTGGGCCTTGCGGAGTTCGTCCAGATGTTTGTTATACGCCTCCGCTCCGCCCGGCTGGTAGCCGGTCCGGGCATACGCGCGGCCGGTGGCATCCGCGAGCACCACAGTCGGGAACCCTCTGATGGCGAACAACTCCTGCAACTTCTCGTTCTGGTCTTTCAGCTCCTTCGCCTGTTCCTTCTGCTGGGGGAAGTCCACCTCCACCATCACAAAATGCTTCGGCGCCTCCTGCTTGAACGCGTCCTTGTCCATCACTTCCTTTTTCAACATCATGCACGGCTGGCACCAGTCGGAGCCGGTGAAATCGAGCAATAGATCCTTATTGTCCTTGGCCGCCGCTTTTTTGGCGTCCTCATAATTGGTAAGCCAACCCTCCTCCGCGCGGGCGAAGGCGGAAAAACTCAGAACAAGCGCGGGAACGGCGACCGCAAGCGTCCGCCAGGTGGATTGGGAAATGGTCATGATATTGGTTTGGGGTGGGGTAGGAGGTGAGTTGGGATAGGGTGGGGGATTGCGGGAAAAAAGCGCCGTCCGCGCGGGGTTTGTCTGCATATCATCCGGCTCCCCCATTTGTCATCCGGGGAACCGCGGGAAAAGTCAGCTTATTCCCTTCAAAGTCAACGCGCCTCGTTCCAGCAAAGGTCCTGCGGAATCATTCCTTGACCGCCCGGCATCCCGCTTTTCTGAACAAAGCGCCCCCCGGATCCGCCGCCACCTCCAGACTCGCCAAACGGCTCGGACCATGCTACATCTTCCCTGTGAAACTCCGCCTGCACCCCCTTTTGCTGGCATGGTTCGCCCTGCCGGGCCCCGCCGCGTCCCCTCTCCGCGCTGCCGATCCCGCCGCCGCGCTCCCCATCGTGTCGCCCGCCGCCACCCCGGGAGGCCATTTCCAAGCCGGCATCCCCTCCGCCACGGGAGCCTACTATCTTCTCCAGCGGGCCGACTCCACCGCCGGCCCCTGGGAATCCGTCAGGCTTGCGCCCGGCACCGGGGACACCCTTGCGCTGACGGATCCCGCCGCCATGGCCCGACGCGCTTTTTACCGCATCGCCGCCGTGCCGTCCGATGCCCCGCTGGACTCGGATGGGGACGGCCAGGACGACCTCGCCGAATGGCTCGCGGGCAGCATGGGAAATGCCTTCAATCCCGCCCCGCCTCCCGCCGCCACGGACGCGGCCGTCATCATGACCGCCCAGGCCCGATACGAGGAGCTGGCGCACCGTGACAATTTCCCCGGGGCCTCCGACGTCAGGGAGGTGAAATTCCTCATCACCGGAGCGGACACGGCAGCGCCGCGGCTTTATTTCCTGAACACGAATATCCATCAATATCACTATTACTTCGCGCAGGATGTTCTGGGCTACTCCCAGGACCTGACAACTTTCAATAACCAAACGTATTTCACCGACGCCCGCAGGCAAATAGCCGGAAGTCTCATATTCTATCCGCATTACACCCGTGCCGGCGGGCCTCCGGGATTGTATGCCATCGAATTCTGGCCCAGCGACGGCGTTGGTTTTTCCCACGTGCGCATGGCCTGCGGACTGGTCTCCCGCGCCCTCCCCTGGATGGACCGCCGGCTCGCCTATCATCCCGCCGGCCTCACCCAGGAGCAGCGCATGGAAAGCGAGGCCGCCCTCTGGGACGCCGCCGCCATCGACCGCATTTCCTCGGATGAACTCTTCGCCTCCACCACCTACAGCGTGCTGAATCCCGGCGTCTCCTTCGGCCGCCTCGTGCTCGGCGGCACCACCACCGCCGTCAGCGCACGGGATATCGTGGTCCTTCCCACCGTCCCCGCCGACCTCTCGCGCGTGGCCGGTATCGTCACCGCCGCCCCACAGACCCCGCTCTCCCATATCAATCTCAAAGCCAAACAAAACCATACCCCGAATTGTTATCTGCGCGGCGCCCTCACCGATCCCCGCCTCACTGCCCTGGCGGGAAAAAACGTCCGTTTTGAAGTCGCCTCGGATAGCCTGCTTCTCCGCGAAGCCACGCCGGAGGAGGTGGAGACTTACCTCGATGCCCTCCGTCCGCCGAATCCCACCGTCCCTCCGCGCGACCTGAGTGTGAACACGATACGGCCGCTCACGTCGGTGAATTTCGCCGACAGCCGGAATGTCGGGGCCAAGGCCGCCAATGCTGCGGAACTCCGCAAAATCCTGCCCGCCGGCATGTATCCCGAGGGCTTCGCCGTGCCCTTCGCCTTTTATGATGCCTTCATGAAGGATAACGGATTTTATGCCTACGCCCAGTTCATGCTCCAGGAGCCCGGTTTCAAAGCCGACCCCGCTGTCCGTGAGGTGCGCCTGACGGAATTCCGGGAACTTTTGCGCAAAGGCTCCGTCTCCCCGGAACTGCAAACCGCCTTCGCCGCCGTCCAAGGTGCATTTCCTTCCGGTGTCCCGATCCGCTGCCGCTCCAGCACGAACAACGAGGACCTTCCCGGATTCAACGGCGCCGGACTTTACGATTCCTACACCCACCGTCCCGACGAGGGATCACTCCACAAAACAGTCAGGAAAGTCTGGGCCAGCCTCTGGAACTTCCGCGCTTTTGAAGAACGGGATTTTTACCGCATCGACCACTTCGCCGCCGCGATGGGCGTGCTGCTCATCCCCAACACCGACGACGAACTCGCCAATGGCGTCGCGGTCAGCAAAAACCTCATCGATCCCAACTGGCGCGGCTATTATGTGAATGTGCAGAAAGGCGAGGAATTGATAACAAACCCTGACCAAACCGTCATTCCAGAGGAATTTCTTATCGCCAGCCTCATGGGCCTAACCACCTACGAGATCCAACACGTCACTTTTTCCAGCCTGCAACCTCCGCGCACCAGCCTGCTCAGCACCGCCCAGGCCTTTGATCTGGCGGACCGGCTGCTCAACATCCAATACCATTTCCGAAATCTCTACAACGGCTGGTCCGACCCTGCATTCGCCATGGAAATCGAATTCAAAATCACGAAGGACAACAAACTCTACATCAAGCAGGCCCGCCCCTGGGTGGAGTAGCCGCCTTTTTCGATTTCCATGCGCATTCTCCAAATCAAAGTAAAACCCAACGCCAAAACCAGCACCCTGGAGGAACAGGCGGATGGCGGCGGTTGGCTCGCAAAACTCAAATCGCCACCCGTGGACGGCAAAGCCAATGCGGAACTCATCGCCCTCGTTGCCGACCATTTCGGCTGCCGGAAAGCCGACGTCACTTTGAAAATCGGAGCCACCGGACGGAACAAATTGGTGCAAATCCCGGACTGACGGATGGTGGTGCTTCCAAGACTTGACAAAACTAGACGACCGGTCTAGTAAACATCCGCGCGGCCTTTCCGTCACTCCGCGCACCGACCACGCATGAGCCAACGCCCGCCCACCACGAAGGAACGCATCCTTGATGCGGCGGAAGGTCTCATGCTGACGAAAAGCTTCCACTCAGTTGGTCTGACGGAAATCCTGTCCACCGTCCAAGTCCCCAAAGGATCGTTTTATCACTACTTCAAATCCAAGGAACAGTTCGGCGTCGAGATGCTGAAACATTACGTGGACGGCGCGACGGCCTACAAGACCCGCATGCTCCTATCCAAAGTTCCGGAGCCGGATTCCTTGAAACGCCTGCTGACGTATTTGGAGGGGAATATCGCCAAATCCCAATAAAACGAGGGCAAATGCCCGTGTTTGGTCGTGAAATTGGCTGCGGAAGTGACTGATTTCAGCGATGACATGAGGCAGGTGCTT
>JAQGPD010000171.1 GCA_028293305.1 Verrucomicrobiales bacterium
TTTTTTGTCAAAGCCTAGAAAATCAAGGACTTCCGGGCTGACGCTGGAGCGCTCGACTTTCCATCCTTCTCCGGCGGCGGCGGGAAGAATGGGCACGGTTTGGCGGATTTCACGTCCGGCACCGGCCCGCTCGATGAATTCGCAGGTGGTGAAGCCGGGATGGATGACGAGTTGGAAGCGCTTTTTGGGATCGGTGCTGGTCCATGAGCCTTCCGGGTCCATCCAGTTGATGAAGGGGGTGAAGTTGTTGCTGTTGCGGACGGGTTCCCATTCCTGCTGGAACTGGCCGCAGATCAGGCTGGCCGGGGCGCATTGCCCGCCTTGTTCGGTGATGAAGGCTTGGAGGCGTTCCGTGAAGCCTTTCCAGAGTGCGTCTTCACGGGCGATGATCGCGTCGGCTTTCGCGGGATCGGTGCCGGATTGCACGCGCCACGCGGCGCGGGTGTAGATCGTGAACGAGCGGCCGGGAGCGGAAGGCTTCGCCGGGGTGGCGTTTTTCGGGTTGGATGGTTTTGGTTTGGAGCCGGAGGGGGCCTCGTCGGCAGCGGAACCTCCATTTTTCGCGTCCGTCCAGCCGATCCAGCGATTTCCGCTGACGGGGTAGTCACGGGAGTCCGCAGTCGAAGCGTGGACGCCGGTGAGGACAAAATACCCGGCATTTTGCTCCGTGACCGCCAGGTAGGCCGGGCCGGGGGGATCGGCGGTGGCCAGGTTCAGGCGGACGACCGCGCCGGCGGCGGAGGCGTCGGATTCCCAGCGGTATTGGTCGTGGAATCCACTGACCGAGCAGGTGGCCATGGCAGGGTCCAGGAAATCCCCGAGGTGGACGCGCGCCCAGTTGAGTATTTCCGAGGGCTTCATTTCCCTCCCGGCGGCCTGGGGGGCGCGGACGACGGTGAAGGCGTGGAGGTCCGTGCAGAGGGGGCCGATGCCGGCTTCGATTTTTTGGAAGTGCCAGATGCCTTTGTCCGCGACGGCGGGGCGGCTCATCAGGTTGGATTGAAGTCCCGGGGCGGGGCGGAAATTCAGTTGAGGCAGCCAGTCGGCCAAGGCCTGGGCGGAAACTGGGGAGGGAATCGCGCCGGCGATGAGGCAGGCGGCGAAAAGTAGGGGCCTGATGAACATGTGTGAATTTGGACGCTGCGGGGACCGCGTTTCAAGGGAACATTCGCCTGACAGGATTCCGCAACCGCTTGGCTAGCCTTATTTACTGGACTGACATTAAATATTAAATCCTTTGGAGGGATTGGGATGATTTTTTTTCACGCCTTGGGCTTGCAACAGGAATACCCAAGACTAAGGAATTATTTTACCCTATCCCAAGTGAGTTTACCGAGGTCCGAGCGTTTTCAATTTCAATTGCAGTCCGGTGGCAGCATTTGGAAGCCTGTGGCGCTGGCCTTGTTGTTATTGCCCCTGGGGGTGTGGCGGCTTGGCGCGCGGCAGAAGGATGTGTTGGAGAAATCGATTTTGTCCAAATGCAGCGCGATTTTAAAGCCGTTGCAGCAGTCCGCCGCGGTCAAAGCGGGACATCCCGCGCCGGTGGTTTCGTTGAACTGGCTTCATGCCTCCGTGACCGGGGTGGTGTCCTCCCTGGCGGAGCGTGAGGGCATCCGGCAGGGAATCGATGCTCTGGGCGGCGTGCAGTGCCGGGAGTCGGAAATCGCGGGGCTGCGGGTGGCGCCGCATGTGGAGGCGCGGCGGGACGGCGGGCTTCTGGTATTGAGCGGCGAGCTGCCGATGGCGGATTCCCTGGCGGAAACCGTGGCTTTAATGCAGCGTGCGGAACCGGGATTGAAGGTCGATGCCACGGCGGTGATGGTGCATCCCAGCGTGCTCTCCGTGGCCGTTCCGCAACGGGTGCAGGATGCCGCGGACGATCCGCTGCTCGGCCGTGCATGGCAGCAGGTGAAGGTGGCCTGGCCGGTCGTGGAATTTGATTTTTCCGGGGATCCGCCGCGCCTGGCCGGCCGGTTTCCTGACAAAAAAACCCGGGACGCCGTGGTCGCCGCCCTGCGTGCCGCCCGGCCGGATTTGAAAGCGGACGACTCCGGCGCGGCGGTGGATCCGGTGCTGCCTCCCGTGGAGTTCAAGGGCCCGGGAATCAACGAGGATTGGCAACCGCCCTCATGGCTGAAGCCGGCGTGGGAAAAGTGGACCGTCTATCCCTCCCTGTCCCTGCGGGTGGATTCCTATGATGTGAAAATCGAGGGAATTGTTTCCAGCCCACCGGTGCTTAACACTGTCCTGACGATTCTCCACCGTCTGCGGCCGGATCTGGAATTTGCCAAAGGCGGGGTGGCCGTGCGGAATGGGTCCCTGGACAAACCTTTGTTATTGCCCGCCAATCTGAAGGACTGGACTCCCCCGCCCTGGCTGCGACCCTTGCTGGATCAGGCCTCCGCCCTCCCGGTCCGCCCCCGCTCCTGATCACCCCAACCCTGTTATTCTTTGATGGAACCTGTCTGGTATTTCATATCCCGCGCTGTGGGGACTCTCATTCCCCTATTGCTCCTTTCCTATGCCTCCGGCCTATGGACCGGCTGGATCAAATGGCATACATGGAAACGCGAATACAATGAGGTTGAGCGCGACTATCATAAACTGCACGACATCCACGACGTGGCACGCGCCACCATTCCGGAGCTGGAGCAACGCCGCCAGGCGCTGACCGACGAGATCCTGCAAAAAGAGGATGCCCTGGAACGAATCCGCGAGGCCAACGAAAAATACGAGGAGGAATCCCGGAAACTCAATCAATCCCTGCACGCCACCAAGCGGAATTACGAGGCCATGGAGGACATCTGGCGCGGGAAAATCGCCGCGGCGGATATTCGGATCATTGAGCTGGAGACGGCGCTGAAGCATGCCGGGGAGCGTGGGCAGGGGGCTTTGGTGAAGGACGAAAGGGACAAAAAGGACAAAAAGGACGGAAAGGACGGAAAGGACGATGCAGGCGCGGACGCGGAACGGGTTGCCGGGGATGGGGCCGGGATGGGGGAGGAGGCTGGGAAAAGCCTGGTGCCTGCGGAAAATCCCGCGGTGGCCGAAGCCGCGGGGCCAAGGCCCGCCGAGGAGCAGGACCGGCTGTTTCTCTTTCCGACGCCAGTGGAAGGTTCCGGTGACGCCTCTCCAGGCTCAATGGACGACGCCCGCGCCAAAGGCATTTCCTCCAAGTCACCCAACCGCAAGCAGAAACGTCCGCAGGCCGTGTCCTGAGCCCGCCGCGTGATCAGCGGCGGTTGCGGAAAAAACGTGCCTTTCCAAACGTTAGCGCCGGCAGGATCCGTGGGCCCCGGCATTGCCAGCTAAGCCTGGGGCCTGAAAAGGCGTGCCGGGAATAGGCCTGGATAGGAAGTGTAGGTCAGGCAGTCAGGCAGGACGGACAAGGCGGATAGGGCGTATAGGGGGGATAGGGCGTATAGGGCGTATAGGTCAGACAGTTCAGATAGGACTTATAGGACGTATAGGCCACATAG
>JAQGPD010000377.1 GCA_028293305.1 Verrucomicrobiales bacterium
CAACACGGCCCGCACGGGGAATTTCAATGCCATCGTCGCCCAGGTCCGGAAACGCGGGGACGCCTACTACCGGAACGGCCTGGAGCCGACCGCCTCGGATGTCAGCGCCGGATTCGACCCGCTGGCCGACCTGCTGACAAAGGCCCACGATACCTCCGGAGGCAAAGCGCGGCTGGAGGTGCATGCGTGGCTGGTCACTTATAACATTTGGAACAGCCAATCCGGCACCCCCTCGCAGGCCACGCACCCCTACACGCTGCACCCCGACTGGCTCTCGGAAAAATACCGGGCGCTGCCCACCGATCCCGTGGTCCGCTGGGACAACTCCAACTATCTTTTCGACCAAGGCCACCCGGCCGTCCAGCAGCACACCTTCAATGTGGCCATGGACATCCTGACAAGATACAATATCGACGGACTGCACTTCGACTACATCCGTTATCCGGACGATGCCTCCTCGAATAACAACCAGCCCTGGGGCTACCATCCCGTCTCCGTCGAGCGCTACCGGCGATTGAAAAATCAGACCGGCAATCCCGCCCCCACGAATCCGCTTTGGCTTCAGTGGCGACGCGATCAGGTCACCGCCCTGCTGCGGAAAGTCTACCTCAACGCCTGGGCGCTCAAGCCGCAGACCCGCGTTTCCGCCGCCCTCATCACCTACGGCACCACCGCCCCCGGCACCGCCGCCGGGAATTTCGCCACGCAATCCGAGGCCTATCAAAGAGTGCTCCAGGACTGGGACGGCTGGCTGAAGGAGGGCATTCTGGATCTCGCCTGCCCCATGGTCTATAAAACCACCACCGCCGGCGTGACGAACTGGACGGACTTCATCCGCCGCAAACAATACAACCGCGCCGCCGCCATCGGGCTCGGATCCTATCTGAATTCCACGGCCACCAACCTCGCGCAGATGAAGCTCGCCCGCACCGCCGCGCCCACGGGCGAAAAGGCGGTGGGCGTGCTGGGCTATTCCTACTACGCCACGGAAAACACCGCCGTCACCTCCACCGAGCGCCTGAATGCCCGCAACACCTTCATGTCCGCCCTGACGGATGACGCCACGGCGGAAACCTTCGATCCCGGCGGCTCGCCACTTTTCGCCAGTCCCGCCGCGCTCCCCGCGATGCCATGGAAAACCAATCCCGCGCTGGGTCACCTCATGGGATTGGTCAGGAACGGCGAAAACCAGGCGCTGCTGGACGGCGCCACCCTCACCCTTTCCGGACCGGCCAGCCGCACCTTCATTTCGGATGCCACCGGCTGGTTCGGCGCGGTGGACCTGCCGGTGGGGACCTACACCCTGACAGTTTCCATGCCCGGATTGGAACCCCGCGTCCGCACGGTCACCATCACCGGCACCCAGGTGCTGCAGGAATCCCTCGCGCTCAGTCCCCCGGTTTTGGAAATACGGAACTTCGCCTACGACCCCGCAACCCGCCGCGCGTCCCTCACGTGGAGTTCCGTCGCCGGGCAGACGTTCACCGTGGAATATTCGGATAGTCTCGATCTCTGGAGTCCGCATATCTCCACCCATCCCTCCGGCGGCCTGACAACTTCCTATCAAACCCCCGCCGTTCCCCCCGGCACCACCCGCCGGTCCTGGCGCGTCCGCCGCAACCCACTGTGACCGGCCTGAAAAAACGTCCGGGAAATCCCCGTTTTTTATCAGATAACGCCAACAACTTTTTCTTCCGATCCTGACAAATCCCAACCCATAACCGCGCCCCGCCCCCCATGAACTCCCGCCGAAATTTCATGAAAAAATCGTCCCTCGCCGCCGCCTCCCTGGCCCTGCCCTACATCGGTCAGGCCAGTGCCGCGGACGATGCCAGGCTTCCTTTTAAAATCAGCCTCGCGGGCTGGTCGCTGCACAAAGCGTTCTTCGCCGGAAAGCTGAATCATCTGGAATTTCCCCTCATCGCCAAGCGCGACTACGGCATCAGTGGGGTGGAATATGTGAACCAATTCTGGATGAACAAGGCCACCGACCAGGACTATCTCAAGGGGCTCAAAAAATGCGCGGACGACAATGGCGTCACCAGCGTGCTCATCATGATCGACCGCGAAGGCAACCTCGGGGATCCTGACGAAACCAAGCGGAAACGCGCCGTCGAAAATCACGTGAAATGGCTGGAAGCCGCGAAATTCCTGGGCTGCCACAGCATCCGGGTCAATGCCCACAGCACCGGCACGCGCGAGGAACAGGCCAGGCTCGCCGCCGACGGATTGCGCCAACTCAGCGAACTCGCGAAGCCCATGGAGCTGGGCGTCATCGTGGAAAATCACGGCGGATTTTCCTCCGATGGCCAATGGCTGACGGGCGTGATCAAAGCCGTCAATCTGCCCAACTGCGGCACCCTGCCGGACTTCGGAAACTTCAAACTCGCTTCCGGCGAATACGACCGCTATCAAGGGGTCACCGAAATGATGCCCTTCGCCAAAGGCGTCAGCGCAAAGTCCCATGACTTCGATGCCGCCGGAAATGAAACCCACACCGACTACGCCAAAATGCTGGACATCGTGGTCCACAAACACAACTACCGCGGCTGGATCGGCGTGGAGTATGAAGGCAGCGTCCTATCCGAAGACGAAGGCATCAAAGCCACCACCGCCCTGCTGAAACGCGTGGGTGCGACGCTTTGATTGCAGTGGGGGAACAGTATGGGTTATTGGTTATTGGTTATCGGTTATCGGTTATTGGCTATCGGTTATCGGTTATCGGTTCTTAGCTATCGGTTATCGGTTGTCATACCAATTCCATCCAAGAATCGGTAAATTCCGCACGCGCATTTCCGCCGCCACCGCGAAATATCTCTTCACTAACAACCTCGGGATAAATCCTTCCGTTTTTGCCGGTCCGGAACTATGCCAAGGGCGTTGAAGATGTTCTGCCGGCGCGCAGTTACGCCAAGGGCGTTGGAGATGTTCCGCCGGTCCGGGGTTACGCCAAGAGCGTTGGGGATGTTCCGCCGGTCCGCAGTTACGCCAAGAGCGTTGGGAATATTCCGCCGGTCCGCAGTTACGCCAAGGGCGTTGGAGAGGTTCTGCCGGTTCGGAACTACGCCAAGGGCGTTGGGGATGTTAGCCTGGGGTTGCCGACCGTGGTCGGCTACCCCAGGTCCTTCACCGGCGAAATCCCGAACCCTGAAGGGGTTCAGGATGCCCGGCCCTCGTGGCACCCAGCACCCCAGTCCGTGAAAGCTCAGAGCATTTAAAATAATGACGTAGCCAGCGTCCGACCCCGGAGGGGTTAAATCTTTATAGCCATAGTCACCTGTTAAATTTCAGCTCCGGAGGAGCGACATCTGGCTTCATCGGGAAAGTATATGCCGCTCCTACGGAGCTCGATCATTTCCCGCATGCCGGTGGCTATAAAGATTCCGGCCCTCCGGGCCTAATGTTGCAGAGTTCTGGCGGCTACGGCATTGTTTAAACTGCTCTAATGGACTGGCACATATCCGGAACCGCGTTGCGGTTCAAAATGCGTTATGGTCACTTCCTGGGGTAGCCGTGGCCACGGCAACCCCAGGCTGAGATCCCTAACGCCGTTGGCGTAATTCCCAACACCGGTGAGGCACATCCTAACGCCGGTGATGCAATTCCTAACGCCGTCGACGCAAATCCTAACGCCGGTGGCGCAATTCCTACCGCCTCTGGCGTAATCCAACCAGGTTTGTGAATGGAATGACGAATACAGCCACTGAATGCCTGGCGGTCTCGAAAGGCAGGGGTGGGAAATGCACCGATTCCCAGCTGGAATTGGTATTCGTTATCCGTCCCGCAGGGATGGGGGGGTCACAGTCCCTTGGCATAACCATCGCAGCGGCTGAACCAGCCGGCGCGCCATTGGCCTTCGGGCTTCGGAGCCAGCTGAATGCGGCGGTCGAGGGTCCTGCGGGCCGCCACGGCGAACTCCGCCGGGGCCTGTGCGGGACCGGGAGTGCCGCGCATGTTTTGCAAAACCTGCAACAGCCCCCAGCCGGTGCCTTGATAGCGCTCGGCCGGATTGGTGCCCTCGCCTTTGAAATTCACATAATCCATCAAACAATACAGCCCATCCCCGGTGGCGCCCAGCGCGCGGAACCGGCCCTCGATCAGACGCCGCTCCCCCGGAGGACAGGCGGCAAGTATTTTCGGCAGACTGCCCACGCTGCGTTTCGCGGCGAACTCCCCCTGCAGCGCGATGGTCCGCGCCAACAATTCCCGCAGTTCGCCCATTTGGCGTCCGCCCTTGGCCGCTTCAAAGGCTGCGCGGTCCGGCCATGGGCAATCCCGGGAACGGGCCCACGGCGGCACCGGAACTCCGCGCGAGGCCAGAAAGGCGGCCAAGCCCGGAAAACTCTCCTCATAGGTCCGCCGCCCACCCGCTGGATACCAGATAAAATGGCCGATGCCAAAAGAACCGAAGGCCTCGCCCTTGTTCCAGCTGGTCAGGCCCGACACCGTGCCGGCGCACTCATTTTTCCAAATCCGATGACCGATTTTCTGGGCCGTCGCCGGAGGGATGCGGAACTCCTCCGCCCGCGCCGTGCCCGACGCGCCGCCACTGAAAATCGCGCACAGAAAGATGCCGGCCGTCAGGCAGCGGAATCGGCTTTTGAAAAATCGGTTCATGGGAAATCGGCTTCGCATCGGTCAATCCATCAGCCCGCGCGGTCGGACACATGGACGGATTTTGCCCACAGCCCGCCCGTCGCGGCCTGATTTTTAAAACTCACACTATAGAACTCACACAAACCGGATTTTGGCGCCCGGGATTTCCCCCGCCGCCATGGCCGCGTGCGCCTCGTCGGAGCAGGCGCGGTCGATCGGTGCGTCGGCTTCTTTTTCCGAGTTGCCCACCAAGCCCTTGGCCAGGAGGTAGCGCTCCACTTCCTCCCCGCTGATGTCGGCGAGCATTTCACCGTTCACCACCACGCAGGGGCTGAGCGGCTGACCGCTTTTCTGTTCCATTTCCCAGCGGAAGGCCGGGTTTTTGATGATGTCCTTTTCTTCAAAGGCGAGGTCGTATTTCCGCATGATCGCGCGGACGCCTTCGCTCCAACCACAGAAGGTTTTGACGTAGGCGGTGATGACTGGGGCGGGCTGGCTCATAAAATGTTGGGGGTGTAAAAGGGAAGCGTATTCAGTGGGCCATGGTAAGCGTCACCGACCCTCCCATGCAACCTGGGAAATACGGATGCTCTTTCCCTTTGCCCCCCGCCCCAACCCCGCCGAATACCCCGCTCATTCCATGCCTGCCGAAACCCCGTCCCATACCCCGTCGCCCTCGCCTTGCCGCGTGGTCCTGCTTGGCGGAGACGGACTCCTGGGGAGTGCCTTCCGACAGGCCTGGTCCGGCCATCCGGCGTTTGAACTCAAGGAGTTCCCCCGCGCGGAACTCAATCTCACCCGCCCGGACCAAATCCAGCAAACCCTGGACCGCACCCCTTTTGACCTGCTCATCAATGCCGCCGCCTACACGCAGGTCGATGACGCGGAAGTCCAGCCCGACCTCGCCATGGCCGTCAATGCCAAGGCCGCCGGATCCCTCGCCGAACTGTGCGCCGCCCGCGGGGCGCGCATGGTTCATTTCAGCACGGACTATGTTTTCGACGGACTGAAAACCGAACCTTACACCGAGGCGGACACACCGCATCCCCTCAGCACTTACGGGCGTTCCAAGGCCGAAGGCGAGGCCCTGGTCGCCGCCGCCTCGCCGCAGCACCTCATCATCCGACTCGCCTGGCTCTTCGGCCCCGGCCGGGATGCCTTCCCGGAATGGGTTCTGCATCAAGCCCTTAGACACGATGAAATCCGCGTCGTCTCTGACAAGAGCGGCACCCCCACCTACAGCATGGACGTTCCCCGCTGGGTCCAGGCCCTGCTCTCCGGCCCTGCCTCCGGTTTGGTTCATCTGGTGAATGGCCCCCCTTGTTCCTGGCTGGAATACGCCCAGGGCGTGCTCCATGCCGCCGCCGCCCGCGGCTGGCCCCTGCGGACCACCGAAGTCACCCCCGTCCCCCTCTCCAGCCTCCCGGGCCTCACCGCAACGCGACCCGTCCAATCCGCGTTGGACACCTCCCTATTTACCCGCCTCACCGGCATCGCACCCCGCCCATGGACGGAAGCCATGGCCCAACATCTTGACTCCAAGCAGCCCCCGGCGTGATTTCGCCGCCGCGAAACTTTTTCCCGGAAAGCCGCCAAATCCCTTGACCCCGCCTGAAACGGGGCTAAAGACACTGCCCCTTTCCCGCCTTTTTCAATTTTCCAGAAAACCAAGCCTTATGTCCAGAATCTGTGTCATCTCCGGGGCCAAGCCCTTCCGCGGTCGCCGTATCCACCACAGTGGTAAAGCCAAAAAAGAAGGCGGGATCGGCCTCAACCACGTCAAGAAGGTCAATCGCACCTTCACTCCCAATCTGCGCGACAAACGCATTTGGGTTCCCGAACTCAATACCTACGTCAAACTCAGGCTCACCGCCCGGTCCCTCAAAACCATGAACAAAAATGGGGCCTACA
This sequence comes from Verrucomicrobiales bacterium, assembly GCA_028293305.1. Classification (GTDB taxonomy): domain Bacteria; phylum Verrucomicrobiota; class Verrucomicrobiia; order Verrucomicrobiales; family V1-33; genus CAIZWU01. The sequence goes on from JAQGPD010000377.1 coordinate 6,508, forward strand.
ATGTGTTGAAAAAAGCTGGACTCGTCTAGGTCCCAGCTGTCAGACTCCTTCCCACACCCTTTTAATCAACCCATAACCTGCGGTTTCCGCGTCCAACTCCCTATGGCCTTCAGCGTCGTCTCCAAAAAATCCTCCAAAACCTACTACCTCCACATCCGCGAAACTCCCCGTGCGGACGGCAAGGTGACCAAACTCTTCTACTTCTCCGGTTCCGCCGATGGCGCCGCCGCTGAATGTCCCGATGGCTACATCGTCGTGGAAAACGAACGCACCGGTCTCCCCTTCCTCAAAAAGAAGGTCTAACCCACCCTGCTCCTTTCCGCCCTCTGTTCCCCCTCCGAGGGGAGCAGAGGGTTTTTTGTTTTCCGGCATAAATCCCGGTCCAAAAGCAACTCACGTCCCAAAACCCAGCCTCAAGCCCCAGCCAGTCCCCACTCCCCCAACCCAAGCCAAAAGCCCCGACCGTCAACTCAACTCACGGGCCTGACCACTGACCACTGACCACTGACCACTGACTTCTGACCGCTGACCGCTGACTCCTCCCCCCCGGGTGACTGAACCTAATAACCAATAACTGATAACCAATAACTTTCCTCCCCCACCACCCCTCCGCCATGTCCCTCCCCTCTTCAGCCTCCGCCCACGCTCCCCCCCCCCCCTCCCCCGCCCCCCACATCGCCATCGTCGGAGCCACGGGTGCCGTCGGCATCGAAATGCTCCGCTGCCTGGAGCGCCGGAACTTCCCCGTCGGACAACTCACCCTGTTGGCCAGCGCCCGCAGCGCCGGGAAAAAACTCACCTTCCGCGGAGAGGAACACACCATCAAGGAACTCACCGCCGACAGCTTCGCCGGCGTGAACATCGCACTCTTCAGCGCCGGCGGCGGCATTTCCCGTGACTTCGCCCCCCACGCCGTCAAAGCCGGGGCCGTGGTCGTGGACAACTCCTCCGCCTTCCGCATGGACGACTCCGTCCCGCTCATCGTCCCCGAAATCAATGCCGCCGACGTCAAAAACCACCGCGGGATCATCGCCAACCCCAACTGCAGCACCGCCATCGCCCTCATGGCCCTCTACCCGCTGCACCAGGCTTTTGGCGTGAAGCGCGTCTTCGCCAGCACCTACCAAGCCGTCAGCGGCACCGGTGCCCAGGCCATCGAGGAACTCGCCACCCAATCCCGCGCCTGGGCCTCCGAAGCCCGCGCCTGGGACGATGCCAAACTCTCCTCCGCCCCCCAGGTTTACCCCCACCAAATCGCTTTCAACGCCTTGCCGCATGTCGATTCCTTCATGGATTCCGGCTACACCAAGGAGGAAATGAAAATGGAGAATGAAGGGCGCAAGATCATGCACCACCCCGATTTCAAAGCCAGCGTCACCTGCGTGCGTATCCCCGTTTTCCGCGCCCACAGCATCGCGCTCAGCGCCGAATTCGAAAAACCCATCACCGCCGAATCCGCCCGCGCCGTCCTTGAAAAAGCCGCCGGCCTGGATGTTATCGACAACCCCGCCGCCAAGGAATATCCCCTCGCCCTCGATGTCGCCGGCCGCGACAACTGCGCCGTCGGCCGCATCCGCCAGGACTGCGCCATGGAAAACGGCCTAGCCTTCTGGGTCGTCGGCGACCAACTCCTCAAAGGCGCCGCGCTCAACGCCGTCCAAATCGCCGAGCTGTTGATCTGATAACATTTCCATTGGGCAGGACTATTACCCGGTGCAATTCCGGCCATTGATCTGTGGTCCAGGCAATGGGGACGCCCCGGGGCTTTGCCTTTGTGTGCTTTTGTGTGCTTTTGTGTGCTTTTGTGTGCCTATGTGTGCCTATGTGTGCCTTGGGTTTGCCAGGATTGGCTCTGGTAAGATTAGGTTATCAGGTTGGCAATGGAGGCGGATTCCCTGGTCAACAGAATGTCCACCCTCCGTCGGGCGTCGTCGTTATGCGGTCGGAGGGTCAACATTCTGTTGACCAGGATTTTCAGTCCGTCGCCCACTTCAAGCCAGCCGATGTGCCAGGGCGGCGCCCACGAAAAAATCCCGCCCCCGCCTGACCCCCGCCTGACCCCCGCCTGACCCCAGCCTGAGCATCGCCCGACCACCTCCGATATTGGTTTACCGCGCCGGAGCGTCGAGCAGGGCGTTGATGGCATTTGTCAGGATCCCGTCCGAGCCGGGCGCGACGAAGCTGGAGGTGGGCTGCACTTCATACCCCTCCTGGCCGTAAGCCTCGGCAGTGCCGATATAGCCGGGGCCATATTCGCCGTAGGCGGCCATGGCGACTTGAAGGTCGGGCCGGCGGGCGGCGGCCTCGAGTTGATATTCGACAAAAAGTTCCCCTGGCAGATGCAGGAGCCGGACGGACCCCAGCCGCAGGCAGCTGACTTCCACACGGTGCGGTCCCCTTAGCCAGGCGAGTTGCATCGCGGTGCCGAGGATGCCGTCCGGTCGGCCCTTGCCTGCCAGGAGCGCCAGCTCCAGCGGACCTTCCTCAAGTGCCGGCGACGGAGGCAACTCCACAGCCTGCACGCCCCAGCCCGCCTGCTCCGCGCCGATCTCCTGCTTCACGGTGGCGGCAAATGCCCGGGCCATGCCGTCCTCCAACCGCCGCGCCAGGACGACGCGGTTTTCCGGCGAGCCGTCATTGTATTTCCCCGCGCCGATGTTCCCGCCGGCTCCGCAGAAATGCACCTGCAACGCCCCGGGCAGCGATTGTCCTCTCAAAAACCGCGCGATGCCAGGAAAGTCAGGATTCGCCAATCCGGTGCGGTAATAACTCTGCGGATGCGTGGCGTAATAACTGAAAACCGCGACCGGCTTTTCCGCTTTCCAAAAACTGAGCACCCTGACCAACGGGTCCGTCACACCCTCCGGCGCGGCCCGCAGCGCGGCATCGCGGCAGGCCGTGAAGCGCTCGCCCAAGAATTTGTTGGAGGCATCGAAAACCCGGCGGTTGCTGGCGACCTCGCTGACTGGCGCCTGACCCCAGCCGACATGGGTGATGTCCTCGCCCAGCGGCAGCGCGGCCCGCACCGCCTCCGCCACGCGGGCGATGAGTGGACGCGTGATGGAGGCGCGGAACGGCCCCGGATCCGCCCCGGCGGCCAACAGAATTTTTTCCGTCGTGAAATCACAAATCGGCGCGTCGTGCTGATGCAGGCAATGCAGCGCCACATGCGAGGGATCGGTGCCGGCGGCCGTGGCCA
>JAQGPD010000424.1 GCA_028293305.1 Verrucomicrobiales bacterium
CGCGAAAGAGTCGAACAGTGAAAACCAGCCCGGCCTGTCCGGCAAGCGCATGACGTGCCGGAATGAAGAAAATCCTGGACCGTCGCCAAGGCGCCAAAGCGGGCCCGGCACCGCAGGTTTAGGGAAAAAACCACGGGCTGATTTGGTGGAATTGTGGTCCACGGCGGTTCGCATGTTCACGCGGGAAGCTCCCGGGCAAGGGTCCCCCTTAATGAGACATCCTGAGGCCCCACCAGCCGGCCAACCCGACGGTGGCTGCCCCGTGGTTGTCCGGCGGCTGACCGCGAAGTGCCGGAGCCTGAGTTCCCGTTGCTGGCCTGACAGCCGACTGCCGATGGCAAAAGGCCGGCCGCCGAGGCCCCCAGTTTTCATAACGAATTTCCAGCTTCCATACAGGACTCGCCGCATGGACGGTTTTCCAGGTGCTGGTGATGGACATCGGGCGGCGGAGGAAAAGTCGTGGATTCCAAAAGCCCCAAAACCGGCGGAAGTTAGAATTATTAAATTGGAATGCATCCAGAAGTCCGCGCCGGATTCAGCAAAATTTTGGCTTGTGCGCCCGAGTCCATATCGTTCCATCCCGGCAGTGTCAGCTCCCATGCCCAAGTTTTCCTATCTTTTGAAAAGCCTGCGGGCTATGGTTTTCGTGGCCGGACTTTTTCCGGCCGTGGCCTGCTGCGCGCCCGACCTCGGAGGCGCGGACCCTCTCGCCGTCACCGCCGGATCCAAGTCGAAAAAAGCGGCTTCGGCTCCCGCGAAACCGATGCCGAAAAAAGTCGCGGTTCCCGCCAAACCCGCTCCGGCCGCCAAACCCGCCAAGCCTGCGACGCTGGCCCGCGAGCCTTATCTGGGGGCGATAGTCGTGGACGCGGATTCCGGGCAAACGGTTTTCGAGGACCGGGCGGATGCGCAGGGTTATCCCGCCAGTGTGTTGAAATTGATGCTCCTCCTCACGGCCATGGAGCAGATCCGGGACGGTCGCCTGACTCTTCAGGACGAAGTCCCGGTCAGTGCCCGCGCGGTCCTGAATGAAGGCGCTGATCTCCAACTGAAGGAGGACGAGGTTTTCACCGCCGAGGACATGTTATATGCCCTGATGATTCATTCCGCCAACGACGCGGCGGTGGCCATGGCGGAAAAATTGGGCGGTTCCGTCGAAGGTTATCTGGCGCACATCAATCGCCGCGCCCAGGAGCTGGGAATGAAAAACAGCCACTTCGTCTCGCCCAGTGGTCTGGGGCCCGCCAATCCCGGGGAACCCCACGACCTGACCACGCCGCGCGATCTTTCCCTGCTGTGCATGGAAATATTGAAGCATCCCGAGGCCCTGCGTTTCACCTCTGCCCGCGATAGAATCTTCCGCCCGGATGGTGGGGCCAGGCGCGTCAAAATGGAAACCCACAATTACATTCTCGATTCCGTCAAAGGCTGCGACGGACTGAAAACCGGTTATATCCGCGCCGCGGGCTACTGCATCGCCGGAACAGCCAAGCGAGGCGATCGCCGCCTGGTGGTGGTTATTTTGGGCGCCACCTCCGAGACCTCGCGCAACAAGTGGGCCGGGAAATTGTTGGACAAGGGATTCATCACCGTTCCCTGACAAAACCGGTTTTTTCTTGCGGACCGCGACTTTGAAAGTCGCCCCAGCTTTCCGTCCCTCCCCATTCCTGCACCTCCGGGACCACGGCCCCCTGACCATCGTTTCGCCAGGCTCCAGCGCCGCCTCGATCATGCAGCGTGCCCGCAAGGGGAAATTTGTTATTCCAGCGCGGCACTTATGACACTGGACGATGGCCGGCTGTCAGCGATGTCATGATTTATCCGGGTGGGGACCGCCGCGTCGGACGGCGCGTTGAGAAATATCGAGGCGATTGCGGAGGGCATCGGCCGGTGCCAGGATGGACGTGCCTGAAGGCGGCCCCGCCGTCCCGGCCTGCTGGTGGGGGGATAGGTTTTTCCCCTCGACACCGCAAAGCCCGGGGGTCCTTTTAAGCTCGTGCGCCGTTGATCCGGATGACACGGTATCCTAGAATTCCTGACATATGATGAAACGACTGGTCCACACCGCTCCCACCTTTGCCGCCCAACTCCGCAAACTGGACCGCCGGCATGTGCCCGGAGCGGAACTTTCCGGCTATGTCGCGGATATCATCGCCGGCATTGCCAAGGACGGCGACAAGGCCCTTTGCGCCTATGCGGAAAAATTCGACCGCTCCAAACTCACTCCGAAAACCCTCGCCGTCACCTCCGCCGAATGGGAGGCCGCTTCCGCCGGTGTCCCGACGAAGGTCAAACGTGCCCTTTCGCTGGCGCATAAAAATGTCCTCGCCTTCGCCAAAAAAGGACTCCGCAAAAACTGGTCGATGAAGAACGCCCAGGGCGCGGATGTGGGCGAGGTCTATCAACCTTTTCAACGCGTCGGCATTTACGTTCCCGGTGGCACCGCGCCCCTCATTTCCACGGTTATCATGACAGTCACTCTGGCGCAGGCCGCCGGGGTGCCGGAGATCGTGGTCTGCACGCCCTGCGACTCCGCCGGCACGATCAATGCCGCCATGCTCCACGCGCTGAAAATCGCCGGAGCCACGGAGATTTACAAAGTCGGCGGCGCCCACGCGGTCGCGGCCCTGGCGTTGGGCACCAGGACCATCCGCGCGGTGGATAAAATCATGGGCCCTGGCAACAAGTTCGTCGTCGAGGCGAAACGCCAGCTTTTTGGCGCCGTCGCCATCGACCTGCTCCCCGGCCCCAGCGAGATCATGGTGCTGGCGGATGAAACCGCGAACCCGGCCTTCATCGCCGCCGACCTCCTCGCCCAGGCCGAGCATGGAAAAGACTCCCAAGTCCTCCTCGCCACCACGTCGGAAGCACTGCTTGACGCCGTCGAGCAGGAGGTCGCCAATCAACTTTCCATGCTGCCACGCCGCGAAATCGCCACGCAGTCCCTCGAAACCGGCGGCACCCTGGTCCTCATCAAAGACCTCGATCAAGGCGTGGACTTGGCCAATGCCTGGGCGCCCGAACACATGAGTCTGGTGGTCCAAAACGAAAAAGCCATCCTCCCGCGCCTGCGCAGTTCCGGGGCGATTTTCCTCGGCCACTACAGCCCCGTGGCCGTCGGCGATTTCCTCGCGGGTCCCAGCCACACCCTGCCGACCGGCGGGGCAGGGAAGTCGTTCCCCGGCCTGACGGTTGATCAATTCCAACGCCGCACCAGCATTGTGAAATTGTCCGCCAAAGCTCTCGAACTCTCCGCTCCGATTGTCGAACTTTTCGCCGAAATCGAAGGTCTCGCCGCCCACGGCCGCTCCGCCACGCTGCGGACCGGTAAACATATCTAGCTTAAAGGTCTAACATTAATTCTCCAATCCGGTCGGCGGGCCAAATATAAGATTTCTCCACCCCCAAGATCCCCAAATCCTCGGACCGTCCAAGGCAGCAAATTTCCCAATTTCCCCATTTCCCAATTTCTTAATTTCCCAATTTCCCAATTTCCAATTTTCCAAATTTTTCAACTTCCCCATGCACCGCCCCGGTCTTCCCCTGCTTCTGCTTTTCCTGGCAGCGGCCGCGCCGTGGCCGGGGCAGGCGCAATCCGGCCCACCCGTTCCGGTCATTCCCGCCGCGCCGCCGGCCCCGTCGAAACTTCCTGAGTATCAACAAGCCACCGCCGCGCTCCGGGACAGGTTGCCGGAGGTCGCCATTGTCAAACTCCGCCGCGCGCTGGACTCCGGGAAGCTGAAGCCCGACCAGGCCTTGCCCCTCCGCCTGCTTCTCGCCGAAGCTCTGGTGCGGGCGGACCAGCCGGATCAGGTGCTGCCGCTGACCGAGGACCCGGCCATGGCTCCGCTGCCCGAGGCGAGGTTCTGGCGCGCCCAGGCCCTGGCAAGAATGAATCGTTGGCAGGATGCGGAGCTTTTATTTGCATCATTGTCCACCCTGACGGATTTTAAATTGGCCACGGAAACCGTTTTTTCGCGTGCCGGAATGCTGGCCGCGCTCGGCGAGCCGGACCGCGCCAGCCGCCTGCTCGTCCCGCTGCGATCGCCCGCCGGCACTCCGACCGCCCAACGCGCCGGACTGTGGCTGGCGGAACTCCGCCTTTCCGCCGGCAGCCCTGCGGAGGCGGAGGCATTGTTGGATGAAATCGCGCCCCCCAGCGCCGGCAAGCGCCCGCCTGAACAACAATACCTGAAAGCCCGCATCGCCCTGGCAACTCCCGGCGCGGACCGCGCTCAAACGGCGGATGGTCTTTTTGCGGTCCTGGCCGCAGGCGGACCCGAGGTCCCCGTCCGCCTGCAGCAAGCCGCCCGCCTCGGCCGCGTCCGCGCGCTCCGGGCGCAGGCCAAAACGGACGAAGCCATCCCCATCCTCCGCCAAATCCTGTCCGGCAATCCCACGCCGACCCCGGAAATTCTGGACGCCGCTTTCCAGGAATTGGAAACGCTCAATCATCCTCCGTCGGCCGAGATGGAATCATTTCTGGGCTCACTGGCCGCCAATGCCGATCCCGCCTTGAAAATCCGGGCGCGCATCGCCCTCGCCGCCGCCTTGGAAACCGTCGCCGACTCCCGCGATGCCACCACCG
>JAQGPD010000427.1 GCA_028293305.1 Verrucomicrobiales bacterium
TTCAGTTGCCCGTTGGAGGTGGAGCGGCATTTTGGCCCGCTTTATGGCCACCATTATTGAAATGCCGAAGTTGAGCGATACCATGACCGAGGGGACCCTCGTCAAGTGGTTGAAAAAGGAGGGTGACAAAGTTGCCAATGGCGACATCCTCGCGGAAATCGAGACGGACAAAGCCACCATGGAGATGGCGGCGTTCGATGAAGGCATTCTCGGGAAAATTTATGTGCCCGCCGGCAGCAAAGCCCTGCTGGGTGCCGCGCTGGGAGTGATCGTGGATGGAGGCGAAGCCGTCCCGGAGGCGCCCGCCGCCGCCGCTCCTGCCGCCGCCGCCGCTTCCGGAAATGCCGGTGGTGGTGCCGCCGCCGCCGGATCCGGTGGGAAGACCACCGCCGCTTCACGCGCCGCCGCGTCCCGCTCCACCGCGCTGGCGACCGCCAATGGTAAAATCAAAGCCTCCCCGCTGGCCCGCCGGGTCGCCGCCGAACGCGGGATCGACCTGCGCGGACTCGCCGGTTCCGGCCCGGGCGGCCGCATTGTGCGGGTGGATGTGGAAACCGCTCCGGTTTCCGCCCCCTGTTCCGCCGCCAAACCCGCCCAGACCATCCGGCCCACCGCCGGTCCGGACGACACCCGCATCCCGCTCACGGGCATGCGCACGATCATTGCGGAGCGCCTCTACGCCTCCAAGACGCAGATTCCCCACTTCTACCTGAATGTGGAAGTGGATGCCGGACCGATTTTGGCGCTCCGGGCGCAGATCAATGCGGGGACGGAAAAATCCGGCGGCAACAAATACACGGTCAACGACTTCATCCTCAAGGCCGTGGCAGGTGCCGCCGCGCAGGTCCCGGCGGTGAACGCCAGCTTCGATGGGGACGCCATCGTCCAGTTTGCCAAGGTCAACCTCAGCGTCGCCATCGCGGTCGAGGACGGACTGGTGACTCCGGTCATCCGCGATGCCGCGAAAAAATCCATGCTGGAGCTGAGCACCGCCGTGAAGGAGTTGGCGACCAAGGCGAAGAACAAAAAACTCTCCCCGGACGAGTTCGCGGGAGGGACCATCACGGTTTCCAACCTCGGAGCCTATGGAATCGATAATTTCGACGCCATCATCAATCCGCCGCAGGCCGCGATCCTTTCCATCGGGGCCGCGAAGAAGGTTCCCGTCGTTAATGCCAAGGGCGAGATCACGGTGGGCGACCGCATGTGGGTCGGCATGAGCTGTGACCATCGCGTGGTCGATGGCGCGGTGGCAGCGACGTATTTGGGCGCGGTTAAGAAATTGTTGGAGAACCCCGCGTTGATGTTGGTTTGAGGCGTCTGGGCCTGGGTTATATTTTGGCTGAGGTTGTCAGGTTCGGATTTTCGTTGGATCCGACTTGAAGAAACTACTCCGGCCGGGCCGCCGGGGACGCGGGGGGCGCCAGAACGCCGGGACGCCGGGGATTCCCACAGTTCCGAGGTCAGTCCTGGCCTAGTTTTTTGCCGATGGCTTTGAGGTAGTCGTAGCCGTAGAGGCCGGTTTTGTGGCCGTCGCTGAAGGCGAAGGCGATGGCGTAGCCTCCGACGATTTGCCAGGCGGTGGCGCGGACGCCGGGGAATTCGGTGCGGGAATCGCCGCCGATTTTTTGACCGAGCAGGTCGCGTTCGCCGGCGGTTTCCGCGCTGGGGGACCAGGCGCGGAGGCGCTCCATGGGATAATAGTTTTCGCTGCCGTCGCTCCAGCGGATGGCGATTTCATCTCCGATGGATTGGATGTCGGTGGGGGTGAGCATGCGTGTCCGTTGCGCCGGATCGCGGGGGGGCGCAAGGGAAGGGGCAGGCGGGCTGCGGTTCCCCAAGCCCGCAGGCACGAAACGAAGGAAGGATGCGTGGGGCGCATGCAAGGAAGACCACGCGAGGGAAATGCGGGGGCCGCATGTCAATGTCTCCGTCCTGCCCGTGTGAATGGGCAGGTTGTGGACGGCTCGGGCCGTCACGCTAGGGAAGGAGTCGAGAGAAGGCGGCGGGAGAAGACGGCGGGAGAAGACGGCGGGAGAAGGCGGCGGGAGAAGGCGGCGGGAGAAGGCGGCGGGGGGCTGTTGCGGGGAAGGGCGGCAGGCTGCGGTTGCCGGGGGCGGGGCGGCGCGTATGGGATGGCGATTCCTTTTTTCTTCTAAAACCATGCCCGGAAAAACGCCCCCTGACAATTGTGATGGACTGGTCCGCCTGCAACGGGTGGTGCATGATTTGCGGTCGCCGGGCGGTTGTCCGTGGGACCGGGAGCAAACGCATCTGAGCTTGTTGCCCAACCTGGTGGAGGAGGCTTATGAGGTCGTGGAGGCCGCGCAATCCGGCGACCGGGAGCACTTGTGCGAGGAGCTGGGGGATTTGTTATTGCAGGTGGTGCTGCATGGGGAGATCGCGGGGGAGACGGGGGATTTCGACTTGGACCGGATCGCGCATGGGATCGCGGAAAAGCTGATCCGGCGGCATCCCCATGTGTATGGGGACAGCGGGGCGACGGACACGGAGGCGGTTTTGAAGCAGTGGGATGAGATCAAGCGACAGGAAAAAGGGAATGTGGAGCGCGGGTTTTTGGAGGGGGTTTCCAAGGCGCTGCCGGGGCTGAGCCGGGCGGCGAAGTTGCAGAAAAAAGCGGCCAAGGTGGGGTTCGACTGGCCGGATGTGGCGGGGGTTTTGGAGAAACTGCGGGAGGAATGCGGGGAATTGGAGGAAGCGGTCGCGGGAGGACGGGCGGCGGAAATCGCGGATGAATTGGGGGATGTGTTATTCTCGGCGGTGAATGCGGCGCGGAAATTGGGATTGGATCCGGAGGTGTTGATGACGGCGGCGAATTCGAAATTTGAAGGCCGGTTTGGCGTGATGGAAAAGGCTTTGGCGGCGCAGGGGGTGCCCTTGGCGGAAGCGGGTTCGGAGCGGATGGAGGCAGCTTGGCAGGCGGCGAAGGTTTCGGGTGCGGGCGGGCATTGAAGGGTGCGGTGGGGGCTGGCGCCAAAAGGCCGGAGTGGCGGCGGCGGTGGCGTGGAGGAAGATAGGACCTATATGACTTATAGGACGTATAGGACCTATTCTGCGTGGGGTTGTTGTGGGATGGGGTTCGGGGCGGGGTTCGCCTGATTCGGGATTGACGGAGCGGCTTTTGCGGGGCGGTTTAGGGGATGGATGAAGAGATTTTACCTAACGTCGCGGCGGAAGTCCCGGCGGCCGGCGCGGCGGCGCGCATCAGCATTCCGCAGTATGCCATGGCCCTGGCCCAGGTGGCGAGCCTGCGTTCCGAGGATCCGTTCCGGAAGGTCGGGGCGGTGGCGATCGATCACGCGAACCGGGTGATCGGCACGGCTTATAACGGATTGGCTCCGGGGTTCAATGCGGACGCGGATTTTTGGATCGACCGGGATGCGCGGCAAAAGTTCATGCTGCATGCGGAGGTGAATCTATGCAGTCTTTTCACGCGGGGATCCGTGAAGCTGGTGGCGGTGACCACGAAACCGTGCACCAGCTGCATGCAGATGTTGTGTGCCTATGGAATCCGGGAGATTTATTACCGGGACGACTACGCGGGGAGTGAGGCGGATGCCCTGGCGGCGATGTATGGGGTGAAGCTGGAGGCGATGACGGATTATCCGCATATTGGTTAGGTGGGGTGGTGGGAAGGGACTAAAAGGACTAAAAGGACTAAAAGGACGAAAGGGACTGAAGGCACGGTGGCCGATGGAGGGGCTGGTGCTGGTGCTGGTGCTGATTCGGGATTTCCACTACAGATTATGTCTTGTCAGCGGGGGTGGATTCTGGAAAAGAGAGTTGAATGCGTTGCGTATCCGCTGCGTCCCATCCGAACCATGAATCCTTCTTTTTCCCTGTTGTCCGTTCTGTTATTGTCATCGGCTGTCCTGACGGCTCATGGGGAACTGATCCCGCGCAAACCTTCGGCCGCGCCGACCACGCCCGCCGCTCCGGCCTCCCCGATGAGCGCGGAGGAAAAAGCGAAGTTCAAGGAGCAGGTCGCGCTTTTGGAAAAGGAAGTGGCCAAAAAGCGGGGCGGGATGCACAGCAGCCAGATCTCGATTTTGAAAGAGGCGATGTCCAGCAACGAGAAGGCGTTCAACTTCTGGCTCGATTGCAAGAAGGAGCAGGATTTTGATATGAAGGGCAAAACCGCCACGGAATTCGCCGAGTGGAAGCGCGATCAGATCAAGAAAGCGGGAACAAACGACGCGTTCTGCGCCGGTCTGCGGCTGCAGCTGCATTTTCTGATGCTGTCGGTGTTGGATTCCCATGCGGAAACGCCTGACCAAGTCGCGGAGGTGGCGGGCAGCGCCGTGGCTTATGTGGAGACCCTGGCGGCGTTTTGCGAGAAGGAGGAAAACCTCGCGAAGGGAGTGATCGGCAGCATCATGGACACGGGCGTGGACCCCAACGAAGCGGTGACCGCTGACAATATCCAGGAAACGCTATCAAAGGTGCGGGAGGCTTCCTCGGCCCTGGGAGGCGATGTGCTCAACAGTATTTTCGCGAAGCATCTGAAGCTGGACGGCAGCGTGAAACCCCGGAACGGCACCACTTCGAACCCTGGCAATATCGACGAAATCTACGACAGCATGATCATCGCGCCGCTCCGCAAAAAACGGGATGCCACCGGCGTGGCGGCGGCGTGGGCCAAGAGGATCGACCAAACGGGGCGGGTGGCCAAGGCGACCAAGGTGAAGGAAATCGAGGAGGAATATCAGACGGTGAAAGTTCCCGCGATGAAATTTGCGATGTATCGCGATCAGTTCGCCGCCGGTCAGGAAAAAGCCGCGGCCGCCTCCATGATGACGCTGATTTCCTCAAATCCGACGCATAAGGACAGCAACGACTGGATGGAGGCGCTGAAAGCGCTTTCCGACGATAGCGCCAAGGACTGATTTTTCCTGCTAGCATTCGGTTGGTGGTGGATGGACGGAGGACCGGAAGACCGGAAGGCGGGGGTGTGTTTTTGAAAGGACGAAAGGGACAAAAAGGACATGCACCCTGGCGGCGACGTTTGGAGTGCAGGGGCTGCCGGCCTGTTGAGGGCTTTCCACCGGGGAGGGGTTTTCCTGGTGGAAGGACTCTGGACATGCTGGGCGGGTTTGACTAGAATCCTGCGGATGAGATCGCCAATTTTTCTGATGAGCCTGCTGCTTTTGACCTGCCCTGTGAATGGCGCGGAGCCGCCGGCGTGGCCCATCAATGAGGAGGAATCCGCCGTGCCGGCCTACGTTTTGCCGGAGCTGATGAAATCGGAGGATGGGAAGCCGGTGAAGTCGGTGGACGACTGGCGGTGGAAGCGGAGGCCGGAGTTGTTGCGTATTTTCGAGGAAGGCATGTATGGCAAGGCTCCGGCCAGGCCCGCGTTGGTGTATGAAGTGTTGGAGGAGGCGGTGCCGGCTTTGGAGGGAAAAGCGTTGCGGAAACAAGTCAGGGTTTATTTTGCCGGCAAAAAGGAGGGGCCGTCCATGGATGTGTTATTCTATGTGCCCTCGGCAGCGGCGGGACCGGTTCCGTTTTTTTGGGGACTCAATTTTCAGGGCAACCACACGGTGTCCGCCGACCCCGGAATCCTGATGCCGCGCCTTCCGGCGGAGGCTCCAGGCAACCCCCGGCCAAAACCGCTGCTGGCTTGGAAGCGGGGTGATCAGGCGGACCGATGGCAGATTGAATGGGTGATTTCGCAAGGATATGGGACGGCGACGGCGTGGTATGAGGAGATCGATCCGGACTATGATGATGGTTTTAAAAACGGCGTGCACGGACTGTTTCCTGACCTGGAGGCCAAGCGCGACGGGACCACCTGGGGGAGCCTGGCGGCGTGGGCGTGGGGGCTGCGGGTGGGGATGGACTATCTGGAAATGGAGCCGCGGTGCGATGCCCGTTTTGTGGCCTTGCATGGCCATTCCCGGTTGGGAAAAGCGACGGTCTGGGCGGGCGCGCAGGATGAGCGGTTTGATGTGGTGATTTCCAACAACAGCGGCTGCGGCGGGGCGGCGCTGAGCAAGCGCTGGTTCGGGGAAACGGTGGGGCGGATCAATACGAGCTTCCCGCATTGGTTCGCGGGAAATTACCGCCAGTGGAATGGCCGGGAGGCGGAAATGCCTTACGATCAACATGAACTGCTGGCGCTGGTGGCTCCCCGGGGCTTGCTGGTGGGCAGTGCGGAGGACGACAAATGGGCGGATCCGGAGGGGGAACTCATTGCCGCGAAACAGGCATCGCCCGCGTTTGAGTTGCTGGGGGAAAAGGGCTTGGCGGCGGAGACGAAGCGGGAGAATTCAGCGGTTTCGACCGGCAATCCCGGCTATTGGCAGCGGCCTGGAAAACATGATGTGATGGCGGAGGACTGGAAGCGCTGGACGGCGTTTCTCAAAGCCCGCTGGGGCAAATAACCATGAATGCGGGACGACGTCGTTTTCTTGGGTTCGCGCTGGCGACGGCCGGGACCTGGGCCTGCTGTCCCGCGGCTGGTGCGGCTTCGGATCCGGGGGTGGCATCGGCGTCGGCGTCGGCGTCGGGTGCCGGGGATGGTCCGCGGTTCCGGGTGGCGGCGGATGGTTGGGGCGCGGCGGGGGCGGCGGAGGTGGAAGCCGTGTTGCGGTCGGCGGCGGGTGTGTTGTGGCGCTATTTTCCGGGATTGAAACGCGAGCCCTTTGTCGTCCTGCGCGGGCGGGACGGACCCATTGTCCACTATCAACGAAATGTGATGGGGGAAATCGTCATGAAATTGGACACCACGGACTATCTGTGGTGTCAGTATACCTATCAATTTTCCCATGAGTTCTGTCATATATTATGCGGCTTCCGCGAACAGGCCGGAAACCGGAACCGGTGGTTCGAGGAAACGCTTTGCGAGGCGGCCTCGTTGTTCGTGCTGCGCCGGCTGAGTGATGTGTGGGTGGAGTCGGCGCCCTATCAAGGCGGACGGGAATACGCCCCGGAGTTCCGGCGGTATGCGCAGACGGTGATGGACAGCCGCAGCCAGGTCGGGAACGGAAGGCTGGGGAATTTTTATCTCAAAAACCGGAAGACCCTGGAGAGCACGCCGCGCGACCGGTCGCTGAATGGGGCGATGGCTTTGCCGCTTTTGGAATTGTTGGAGGGATCGCCGCAGTCATGGGAGGCGGTGGCGTGGCTGAACAGCGCCCCGGCGGCGGAGGGCGATGGCTTTGCGGAGTATTTGGAAAAATGGCGTGGGGCGGTGCCGGTGCGGCATCGGGAATTCGTGGGGGAAGTCATGCGTCGCTTCGGTTTGCGTCCGGGAGGGGCGGAGCGCGCCGAGCCGGGCGCGGCGGGGCCCACCGGACCCATGCATTCGCGTGATTGAACCCGGCGATTGGGTGCGTTACATGAGCCTTCCCATGCGCACTCACACCCGCTCCACTTTGTTGTCAGGACTTGTTCTGGCCGCCGCCGCTCCATTGGCTTCCGCCGGTTTTTACGGCGATCCTCCGGACGCCACCCATCCCTGGGCCATCCATGACGAAAACCGCCCGCAGCCGCCACGCGTCGAACCCGGCGACTACAGCTCCCAGGAAAAACCCGGCAAGCCGCCATCGGACGCCATTATTCTTTTCGACGGCACCCCGGCCACGCTGGCGAATTGGGTGTCCAACCAAAATCCCGGCGAGCCGACCAAGTGGGTCGTGCAGGACGGCAGCCTGCAATGCGTCCCCGGCGCCGGTTATGTCCGCACCAAGCAGGAGTGGGGCGATTGCCAACTGCACGTGGAATGGTCCGCTCCCACCAAGGCTGAAGGAAGCAGCCAGGGCCGCGGCAACAGCGGGATTTTCCCCATGGGCCAGGTCGAAGTGCAGGTGCTGGACAATTTCAACAATCCGACCTACGCGGACGGTTTTGCCGGTTCCGTTTACGGCGTGAATCCGCCTTTGGCCAATGCGGTGCGCGCTCCCGGCACCTGGCAGGTTTATGACATCGTGTTCCGCCGTCCTGTTTTCAAGGATGGGAAAATGATCGAGGATGGCTACCTGACGGTTTTTGTGAATGGCGTTCTCACTCAGGACCATACGCCGCTTGAAGGTGGCGGTGGGCACCGTGCCCGCTCCCACAATCACCCGTTCCCGGAAAAGGGACCACTCCAACTCCAGGACCACGGGAATCCCGTCCGTTATCGGAATATTTGGTATCGGCCCCTCCCCGCCCGCGCCTCCGAGGGCGGCGATGTGAGCCACATGAGCGAAGCCGCCACCGCCGCCAAGCGCGCGCAAATCGCCGCCGGTCTGCGTGAGGAAGCCTCCAAGCTGCAAGGCAAAGACAAGATGCTGAAGCAGATGGAGTCCCTGGTCTACACCTCCGACGCCGCCACCCTGACGGAATCCACCAAGGCCTCCGCCGATTTCCTAGCGTCCGTGAAGGACCTCAGCGGTGATAAATTGGAAGCCCAGAAGGGAGCCATCCGCCAAGTGCACGGAGCCCTGAACTATCTGTCCAAATTCAAGATCCTGCCTGCGGCCTTGCCGGAGGAAGCCGCTTTGGCGGGGATTATTGACAAAGCTGGCTGGAATGACAAGAAGTGATAGGATCCGGCGGCTGACGGTCCGGTGACCGGGGCCGGCCGGGTAATGAAAAAAACCTGCGGGCTTCGGCCCGCAGGTTTTTTTTGTGGGGGTTAAGGCCGGGGGCAGGTGCTCTGGGCCGGTGCTCTGGGCTGGTGCTCTGGGGCGGTGCTCTGGGCTGGTGTTCTGGGGCGGTGCTCTGGGGCGGTGCTCTGGGGCGGTGCTCTGGGGCGGTGCTCTGGGGCGACTTGCAAAGTCGCGGTCCTTTGGCGTGGACCGCGACTTTGGAAGTCGCCCCGGCCGCCTCGGTTTTTTCGGGGAATCGGCGGTTTAGTCGGGGTAACCGCGGTAGGATTGCGGGAAATGACGATTCAAGCTCGGGCAGGGTAGGGTTAATTGGCCGGGGTTCTGGGCTGGTGCTCTGGGTCGGTGCTCTGGGCCGGTGCTCTGGGGCGACTTACAAAGTCGCGGTCCTTTGGCGTGGACCGCGACTTTTCAAGTCGCCCCGGCCGCCTTGGTTTTCTCAGGGATTCGGTGTTTGCCGGGGGCTCAGGCGAGGAGGCGGGCGACGGTTTGGGAGAGGGTTTTGCCGTCGGCGCGGCCGGCGGTGCGTTCCTGGAGGAGCTTCATGACTTTTCCCATGTCGGCTTTGCCGGTGGCTCCGATTTCGGCGATGGCGGCCTGGGTGAGGGATTCGATTTCCTCGGCACTGAGGGCGGCGGGGAGGAAGCGCTCGAGGACGGCGATTTCGGCCAGTTCTTTTTCGGCGAGTTCGGGCCGGTTGTTGGTGGCAAAGCTTTCGACGGAGTCGCGGCGTTGTTTGATTTGTTTGCGGACGACGGCGATGGCGTCGGTGGCTTCAAGCTCGCCTTCCGCACCGAGTTTTTCGATGGCGGCGTATTTCAGGGCGGACTTCAGGGCGCGGAGGGTGTTCATGGCCACGGCGTCTTTGGCGCGCATGGCATCTTTCAGTTGGTCGGCGATATCGGTGTGGAGGGACATGGGGGTGGGGGTGGTTGGTGGGTGGTTGGGCGGGGCATGAGCACTCCGATGACGAAGGCTGCGGCCACTTGGATGAGGGCGGGGGCGAGGGGGATCCAGGTGTGGTTGGTCTGGAAGGCGAGCAGGCTGGCGGTTAGGAAAAGCAGGGTGCTGATGGCGAGGCCTTTCCAGAGATTCCGTCTTTTCCAACGCAGCAGCCAGAGGCCGAATAATATGGCGACGACCTGGGGCACGATCTGCCAGCCGGCGGCGAGGGGGCGGATGAAGCGGCCGGTCTGCATGGCGGCGAGCGCGCGGGTTGTCAGGTCGGCGACGGAGGCGGTGTTGCCGTCGGCGAGTTTTAGATAGCGTGAGCTTTGGTCGTCGGCGCCGATCCAGATGAGGCTGCCGTTGGTGGCTTCCAGGGCGGCGCGTTCCGGGGTGCCTTTGGCGTAGGTGGATTCCGCCTGGGTTTTGGGGAAGAGGAATTCGTCCGCCTGGACGGAGCCGGCGCGGGCGGAAAGCGGGATGTAAAAGCGGAAGCAGCCGGTTTCATCGATGGGGATGGCCATGCCGCGGGGGCCGGTGATGGCGGTGCCGGGCTGGACGAGAAGTTTGTCAGGAGGGATGGTGCTCCATGTCAGGAGGGATTGCAGCGCGAGGGTGGGGACGACCTGGGTGCCGGTGCGGGCGAGCAGGGGAACGCGGCACCATTCGCCCTCGACGGCGATTTTTTGGCCGAGGTCCACCTGGGCGATGCCGACGCGGACGGGCAGGGTGACGGGGCGGAGGGTTTCAAATTCCGGGATGCCCGCCAGCTCGCCCTGCACGCGCAGGATGGGGAGGCCGCCGGGCAGTTCCGGCGGCATGAATCCGGTGCGGAAGGCCGCGCCCGCGTCCGCGCCCATGGTGAATCCGGGGACGGCGGCGAGGGTTTTCAAAAAGCCGGCGGAAGGCGATTCCACGACGATGGGAAAGCCGAGGGTCACGGCCCGCGGCTGCCATTCGGCGAGGTTCTGGAGCACCACCTGCCATTCGTCGGGACGCGGCGGCCAGGCTTCGAAGGCGCGTTGAGCGGGAGGCACATCCGGGTCGTCCAGCCGGGCCAGGATCACCTGCGGCTCATCGGAAAGCGTGGTCCATTCCGAGCTGCCGGGATTGGCGCGGAGGAATTCGCGGTGCCCGCGGTCGAAGGCCTCGAAGGTGCCGCGCTGTTGCTCGCGGTGCAGGACCACCGCCAACGCGCCTGCGGCCAGCAGCAGGAGCAGAGTGAGGCGGGGTGTCATGGGTTGGGGTTGGGGGAGGGGAGGGGACTGTGCCGCAATACCAGGGCTTCCGCCAGCCCGGGAAGCAGGCCGGACTGGGCGAGCACTTCCTGCAGATTGGCCACCGCTCCGGGAATATGGCGCAGAAATGCCGTTTTGCCATCCGCGACGCCGAGTTTTCCATACGCGCCGAGCGCCTGCATGAGCCGCTGGCAGGCGGCCATCGAGAAGACCTCGGCGGTGACTTCGCCGCCATCGGTTTCGCGGCGCAGGTTTTGATAGTAAGCAAACAATTCCGCCCGCTCCGGAGCGGTCAGGTTCACATAGGGATCATACAATAAGGACGCCAGATCATACTCCGGCCGGCCTTCGCGCACGCCTTGATAGTCGATCATCCAGGTCCGTCCGTCGCGCACGATGATGTTTTGGGATTGGAAATCCCGGTGCACCAGCGTGCGGGGCAAAGCCGCCAGACGGTCCGCCATTTCCACAAAGGGCGCGGACTCCCGGAGTTCTGTCAGGGCGGCCGGTTCCAGGGTGGAGAAACGGGAGGCGAACTGATCAAAAAAGTATCCCTGCTCCCATTGATAGAGCCGGCTGTCGAAGCCCGGCTGCAGTCCTTCCCGCAAGCCATCCGGCAGGCTCGCGGCCGTGCGGCGGTGCAGGAACGCGGCCTGCTTCAGGGTATCGCGGTAGAGGGCGGGCACGGGATCGAGCTGACGTCTTTCCCACAAATCCTCGCGGCCCAGATCCTCCATCCAGGCGATCTTCTGCGCCGCGTCGTGATGGTAGATTTCCATGGTCCGCGCGCCGCAGCAGCGCAGGACTTCCGTGGCGGAAAAAAACGCCGGATTGTCCGCGCGTTTGTCCGTGTAAACCATGATGATGGCGGTCTCCGGCCCCGTGCCGCCCACTGCCGTGGCGCGGTAATAATATCGGTCCGAGCCGCCCTTCACGATGAGATCCAGCCGCACCAGGGCCGCATCCCATCCGGGCACGTATTGGCAGGATTCGGAGCGGAGGTAGTCGTCGGTCGGAGGCAGCATAATCTCAGTCGGTCTGGAAAGCGCGGAGGCTACGCAGAAGCCAGGAAACGCGCAACGCTTCTTTCCCGCCTACAAACTGACCTCTGAATTATCCCCGCAGACCCCTGGGACTGTG
>JAQGPD010000436.1 GCA_028293305.1 Verrucomicrobiales bacterium
TGGATGCGTCCGGGGGGTGGAGGACGTGACGTTCATTGGCGGGAGGCAGATCGGCGCGACAATAACATTGCGCCGCAACAACCTTCCTGACGCAATCCTATGAAAAACACAATCCTGCTATCACTTCTCGCCCTGGGTTTCATTGCCGCTCCTGTCATGCGCGCGGCGGACATGAAAGATAAGACAGTGGTGGAGATCGCCGCCGCGAATGATTCCTTCAAAACCCTCGTGACTGCTGTCAAAGCGGCCGGTTTGGCCGAGGCTCTCAGCGGGGACGGACCCTTCACCATCTTCGCGCCCACGGACGAAGCCTTCAAGAAAATCCCGGCCGACACGCTCGCTTCTTTGTTGAAGCCTGAGAACAAGGAGAAGCTCGCCTCCATCCTCAAATATCATGTGGTCAGCGGCAAGGTCCTGGCCGCGGATGTGAAGCCAGGCAAGGTGGCCACCCTGCAGGGCAGTGAGATCACGATCAAGGCCGCCGACGGCAAGGTGATGGTGAATGACGCCACCGTGACCAAAACGGATATTGTCGGCAAAAACGGCGTGATCCACGTCATCGACACCGTCATCATGCCGAAATAAGCAACTGCGCGTGCGGGTCCCGGTCCGGTGCTTTGACCAGGCCGTTGCCCGTGTCATGCTTGCTGGAAAACATCGTCCCGCCGTCCGGAACATCCGGAGGGCGGGACATATGTTTTGTCAGGATAAATGGTCAGGGCGGGCGCCGCTTTTGGTCAGGGCCCGGTGCCTGGTTTCAACCGCGGCGGGATTTGAAGGTTAGCTCGGCAATGCCGCTTTTGTCGAGTTCGCCCAGGTTCAGTTCGATCATGCGGTCATATTGCGCGGCGGTGGCGGCGGCCAGGGGCAGGTTGAGGCCGGCCTCCCTGGCCAGGGACAGGGCGATGTGGCTGTCCTTGGCGGCGTGGTCGGCGCGGAAAAAACAGGAGTGCTCGCGCTGGATCATGTCCTCGCCATCCGTTTGAAGCACCCGGCTGTTGGCGCCGGTGACGCTGAAGACCTTGGCCAGCATTTCAAGGTCGAGCCCCAGGGAGGCCCCGAGACCCAGGCCTTCCGCAAGACCGGCGGTGTTGATGTTCATGACCATGTTGACGAGGGCCTTGACCTTGGCGGCCTGACCGGCGGAACCTACATATGTCAGGACAGCGCTCATGGTTTTGAGAAGCGGCTGGACGGATTCGAAGACCTCGCGGCGGCCGCCGATCATGAGTTGGAGCGTGCCTTCGCGCGCCTGCGGGATGGAGGAGGCCATGCAGCCTTCAATGGTTTTCGCGCCGATCGCATCCGCAGCGGCTTCCAGGTCGATGTGGACCTGGGGGGTGAGGGTGGCGCAGTTGATGAAGGTCTTGCCGGCGGCACCCATGAAGAGGTTGTCGTCAGGATTGTAAAAAATCCCGCGCATGGCCTCGTCGTTGGTGACGACCGTGAAGATGATATCGGCGGCGGCGGTGATATCGGCTAGTTTGGTGCAGACGGTGGCGCCTATTTCGGCGGCGACTTCCGCGGCGGCTTCCGCGCTGACATCATAAACGGCGGTGACCTGATAGCCGACCTCACGGAGGCGGCGGGCCATGTTGCCGCCCATGCGGCCGACTCCGACGAAGGCGATTTTTTCTTTCATGGCGGGGTTTGAGGAGGGTTTGAATTCGGGGTAGAAGGGATTGTTGGCTTTTTCCTCCGCGATGGTGGTCAGAGGGCCGTGGCCGGGGGCGACCACTGTTTCAGGGGGCAGGGAAAAAAGTTGTTGGCGGTTGTGCTTGAGGGCGGTTTCCCAGGAGACCATGCCGCCGCCCATGGAGCCGGCGAAGAGGGCGTCGCCCACGATCACGAGGGGTTTTGCGAGGCCTTTGATAACAAAACTCATGCCGCATTGCGCATGGCCGGAGGTCTCGCGGGCTTCCAGTTGGAGATTGCCGATGGCGTGGGTGAATCCTTGATCGATGGGTGCGGAATCCGCCAGGTTTTCCCCGCGCCCGCAATAAACCGTGGCGTCCGGATAGGCGGCGCGGAGGGCGGGGAGGACGGTGATGTGGTCGGAATGGGTGTGGGTGATGAAGATGGCCCCGACCTTCAGACCGTGTTTCGCAACCGCATTCAAAGTGAGGACGGCGTCCGTGCCGGTGTCGAAAATGGCGGCGGATTTCGAGGCGGGGTCGAAGACGATAAAGTGATTCACCGTCATGTCCATGGCTGGATGGAAGCTGTTGAAGCTCAACAAGCCTTCCAGCTCCACGCCGGCGGGTTGCCAGGTTTTCCGGGCGATGGCGAGGAGGGATTCCGGATGCAGATTCAGCAGTGGGGCGACTTGGCGGAGGGGGCCTTCGAGGAGGGTGCCCTGACGAAGTTGGGCCAGGCTGGCGACGGGGATTCCGGCGCGGTAGGCGAGGTCCTCGTTGGTGATTTTCAGGCCCTTTTGCGCCTTGCCGATGATGTCTTCAAAATTGTCTTCCAGAGGGAGATTCATGGGCAAACCATGAGGGGGAGGGCAGGGGGGTCAAGTTGGTTTTTGGTCTTCGGGCAGTGGACTGGAAAGGAGGGGCCGGGTTCCATGTCAGGTTCGCGAATCAGTCAGGAGGGATTGAAGCGCGGCGAGGTTTTCCCCGGCTTGGAAAAGCGCTTTCACGGGGGCGATGAAGCCCGGGATGGCGGTGCTGCGGATCTCACCGGTGCCGGATTTCAGTTCGAGTTCATAGGTTCCGTCACGCAGGAGGTATTGTTCCACAACTTGCCGCTCGGCATCGATGATCCAATATTCCGTGACTCCGTGGGCGGCGTAGTCGATGAACTTCACCCCGCGGTCGCGGGCTTCCGTGGATTCCGAGAGAACCTCCACGATGAAGTCCGGAACTGGAAACCGCATGGTGTCCGGCCGGAGCGTCGCGGCTTTGGCGGTGCCGAAAAAAACGATGTCCGGCTCGTAGTCGTTGCGGGGGAAGACGACGAGGCATTTTTCTGATTTCACTTCTCCCAGATTGTGGAGCCGCACGTGCAGGTCCACCAACTGAAGAACATGTTTCGTCACGTCCAAATGCACGTTCCGCGCCGGGGAGTGCATGATGATTTCGCCGCCGATGAATTCGACTTTTTGTTCCGGGGTCATTTCCTGGTAGAATTTTCGCCGCAGGGCTTTTTCCTCAACGATTCCAGCCTGCAGCAGGTCCGCGATTTCCATAAGCAATGGAGATTTACGGAGAGGCTCGACCATTTCGAGGAGGGTGGTGCTCATGAACCTGATGTTACTTGGATTTTAAACAGGTCGCAACCTTCACTTGGCGGCTTTGACCTCGTCCCAGATTTTGGTGTATTTGGCGAGGTCGGGACCGAGGTCTTCGATCAGTTCGCATTTGGCCTGGATGTCGGGGGGCAGGGAGACGGCGGGGTTTTTGAGGAAGCCGGGTTCCACAAGTTTCAGGGCGGCGGGGTTCGGGGCGTAGTAGCCGGTCCACTGCATGTTTTCGGCGGCGATTTCCGGGTTGGAGAGGAAGTCGATGAACTTGTGGGAAAGGTCGGCGAGTTTGGAGTTTTTCAGGATGGCGAGTTCATCACAGGCGAGGGAGGTGCCTTCGATGGGGATGAGGATTTTGACTTTGGGATTCTCCTCGGCGACTTGCCAGAGGTCGCCGGAGTAGCCTTGGACGAGGTGGAATTCCCCGGAGTCGATGCCGGATTTATACCCTTCGTTGTCGAATTTGGCGATGTGCTTTTTCCAACCGATGAGGACGTCGCGCGCGGCGGCGAGTTCTTTTTCGTCGCGGGTATTGAGGCTGTGTCCGAGGGATTTCAGCGCGGCGCCGACGGACTCGCGCATGTCGTCGAGGAGGGTGACGCGTTTTTTCAAGTCCGTGCGGGCGAAGCTGGCCCAGGTGGGTTTGAGGTCGCTGATTTTGTCGGAGCGGACGGCGATCACGTTGTAGCTCACCATGTAAGGCACAGCCGTGGCCATGGAGGCATCCGGGAGGCGCTTGAGGAACGCGGGGTCGATGTTTTTGATATTGGGCAGCTTCGCTGGGTCGAGCGGGAGGAACATGCCCTCGGCCTGCATGACTTTTTGGATGTAGCTGGTGGGGACGACCACATCATACCCGTCCGCGCCGGCCTTGAGTTTGGCATACATGTTCTCGGCGGAGTCGAAGGTGTCGATGACGACCTTGCAGTCATTTTCCTCCTCGAAGCGGGTGACGAGTTCGGGTTTCACGTAGTCGGCCCAGGAAAAAACGTGAAGCGTCGCGTCGGCCAAAGCGTGGGAGAGCGTGAGGGGGAGGAGCGCGAAAGCGGCGATGCGGGCGAGGAGGGGCTTTTTCATGGAATGGATAGATGAAGGAGGGGCGAGCAATGAGGGAAGGCTGAGGGAGGAAGGCCGAAGGGGGATCAGAGCAGGGGGGCCGAGTTGGGAAGGCCGAGAGAGCAGAAGCAGGAGAGGGAAGGGGCAACGGAAGGTCCGGGGAAAAAAGACCGGGTTTTTGATCAGGTTTTCGCGGGTCTGGAAAGGCGGTGGGTTAGAGCGGCGAGGAGGAAAGTGCCGGTGATGAGGAGAGTGCTGAGGGCGTTGATGACGGGGAGATTGCGGCTGGTTTTCATCATGCTTGCGATGCGCAGCGGCAGGGTGGTGTTCCCGGGGCCGGAGACAAAAAAGGTGATGACAAAATCGTCGATGGAGAGGGAGAAAGCAAGGAGTGCGCCGCCGAGAATCCCCGGCCAAAGCAGGGGGAGGAGCACGCGGCGGAAGGCCAGCCAGCGGTTCGCCCCGAGGTCGGCTGCGGCTTCCATGAGGGTGGGGTCAAAGTCCTGCAATCTTGCCAGCACGACCAT
>JAQGPD010000438.1 GCA_028293305.1 Verrucomicrobiales bacterium
CTAAAATTGCAGAGGCCCGGCGGCTACGGCATTATTTAAACCGCTCTAACGACGTAGCCAGCGTCCGACCCCGGAGGAGTTAAATCTTTATAGCCATAGTCACCCGTTAAATTTGAGCTCCGGAGGAGCGACATCTGGCTTCATCGGGGTGGAATAGGCCGCTCCTCTGGAGCTCGATCACTTTTTCCCATAGCGGTGACTATAAAGATTCCGGCCCTCGGGGCCTGAGAATCCAAAAGCCTGGTGGCTATAGCTTTTTTAACCTCCTCCAGAGTCAGGCCATGATAGGCAGAATGAGATTTCCCGCCACGTCGGTGAGGCGGAAGTCGCGGCCGGAATAACGGTAAGTCAGGCGTTCGTGGTCCAGACCCATGAGGTGGAGGATGGTGGCGTGGAGATCGTGCGCGCTGACCGGATTTTCCTGGGCGGCGAAGCCGAATTCGTCGGTGCTGCCGTGGACGGTGCCGCCTTTGATGCCGCCGCCGGCCATCCAGATGCTGAAGCCGTAGTGATTGTGGTCGCGGCCCAGTTTGGAGGTGTTGCCCACCATTTCCACGGTGGGCGTGCGGCCGAATTCCCCTCCCCAGATAACAAGAGTGTCCTCCAACATGCCGCGCTGCTTGAGGTCGGTTAGAAGTGCGGCGATGGGTTGGTCGATTTCAGCGGCGAGCTTGCGGTGGTTCACCTCGATATTGTCATGGTGATCCCAGGGCTGACCGGCGCCGTGCCAAAGCTGCACATACCTAACACCCCGCTCCAAAAGACGCCGGGCGATGAGGGTTTGCCGGCCGTGGACGCCGCTGCCGTAGAGCTCGCGGATGTGTTCCGGTTCGCTGCTGGCGTCGAAGGCGTCGGTGGCCTCCGCCTGCATGCGGAACGCGAGTTCGAAGGACTCCAAGCGCGCGTCCAGCCGGGGGTCGGAGTGTTCCCGGCGGTGTGCCTGGTTTAGCGTGCGGAGAAGATCCAGTTGCCGCCGCTGGTCGCCGGGTCCGGCATGGGGACTCTTGATATTGCCGATCAGGCGGTCCACGGCGGTGTGTTGGGAATCCACATAAGTGCCCTGATGCGCTCCGGGCAAAAAGGCGGACTGCCAGTTTTCCGTGCCCTTGATCGGATAGCCGCCAGGGCACATGGCGATGAATCCTGGCAGATTTTGATTTTCCGCGCCGAGGCCATACATGAGCCAGGATCCAAGACTGGGCCGGGACTGGAGGGAGTCCCCGCAATTCATCAGCATGAGCGAGGGCTCGTGATTCGGCACCTGCGCCTGCATGGAGCGGATGACGGCGATGTCGTCGATGTGTTGGGCCGTCTTGGCGAAAAGCTCGCTGACTTCAATTCCGCTTCGGCCATAACGCTGGAATTTGAATGGGGAAGGGAAGGCGGCGCCGGTTTTGCGTTCAGTTAGAAAATTCCGCGGCAGCACCTGTCCCGCGTATTTCTGCAAGGCGGGCTTGGGGTCGAAGGTATCGACATGCGAAGGCCCGCCGTTCAGGAAAAAGTGGATCACCCGTTTTGCTTTGGGGGCGAAGTGAGGGCCGGGCATGCCAGCGGACGCCGCCAAGCCCGGAGCCGCCAATAAATCCGAGAAGCCCAGCATCCCCAAACCCACGCCGGAACGGCGCAGAAAATCACGGCGGCTGAGAGGAGGAAGTGGATAGGACATGGCGGATTCCATC
Source organism: Verrucomicrobiales bacterium (assembly GCA_028293305.1). Classification (GTDB taxonomy): domain Bacteria; phylum Verrucomicrobiota; class Verrucomicrobiia; order Verrucomicrobiales; family V1-33; genus CAIZWU01. The sequence goes on from JAQGPD010000438.1 coordinate 1,680, forward strand.
AATCGACGAAGACAAATTCGTTGGTTAGCATGAGCGTCTGCGCGAGTTGTTGCCAAGCATCGAGAGGCTGGCCGGCGGACCCGGTGAAATCCTTGAGGGCGTCCCATTTTGCACCGATGACATCACCCGTCGCTCCGGCCGCGGCGGTCGCCGGGACTTCGACCACTTGGGGAGCCCAGAGAAATTGGTCGCTATTCAGGCCTTCGTTGATATCAACAATGAAATCGACGGTATCGCCCGCCTCCATGGGCAAAGCTTCCACGTTGAGGGCCTCCGTGGCATGATGGATTTTGGTGGAGCGCAGCAGCCCGCGGCCGCCATGGCTGATGAATGCCCGGATGCCATCGCCTTCCGGCGGTTGATGGATGAGTTCGGATTGGATAGCGAAAACGCCCGGCCTGGGCGCCGTCCAGCGCCGCACCACCGCGTGTTGCCTATCATTTCCGGGATGTCCGCCGGCGGCGGAGAGCTGCGCCCAGCCCAGCACCGCATTCGGCAAGCCCTCCGCACCCTGCCAGGCGTCGCCGTCAAAATGAGGCAGGGGCGTGAAGGAACCTATCCTTCCCGTGGCTTCATCCCAGGTGCCATAACCATATTGCCAGGCGGCGGGCGCCGGGTTTTCCGTCGCGGCGGGCGGACCGGATTGGACAAAGGCCAGGGCGGCCTCCAGTTCGCCGGCACCCGGCGAGCGCTGGAAAAGTTTTTGATAGAGAAGCCGCACTTTGTGAGCGGGGTCCGCTCCATCGGTTTTTTCAGGACTGGTCAGTGCTTTGGCCCGGGCCGCCGGGAAGGGATGATTGAAGCTGAAAAGCGCCTGCTGGGGCACGATGGTGTCGCTGCGCTGCGGGATGGAAAGATCGGGATTGGCAAAATCAAAATTCCGCAAAACGGGCGAGAGGTCCTCGCGGTCCACAAAGGCATAGAGCGTGCGCCGCAGGAACCGGCCGGCCCACAATTCCGCCGCTTTCCCCCCCAGCCCGCGGTCGAGTTCCCCGCTGGCGGCCAGCCAGGCGTCCCGCATTTCCTCAAAACTCAGACGATGCGGCGTCATGCGCCAGAGCAGGCGGTTTCCGGGATCCGTCTCCAACGCTTTTTGTGAGGATGCGTTATCGGCGGGCAGGAGCGAGCTTTGTTGCCAGGCGGCGGATAGCAGGATGCGGCGGTGCAGGTGCTTCATGCTCCAGCCATGATCCATGAAATCACGTGCCAGCCAATCCAGCAGGGCCGGGTGGCTGGGAGCTCCGGCGCGTTGGCCGAAGTCGCTGGTGGTCGGCACCAGGCCGGCTCCGAAATGATGGGCCCACACCCGGTTCACCATCACGCGGGCGGTGAGCGGATTGTCAGGATCCGCGATGGCCCGGGCAAGTTCCAGCCGGCCGCTGCCCTGGGAAAAGGGCGTTGGGGCCTCCCGGCTCATGACTTCCAGAAACCGACGGGGAACGGCGTCGCCTTTCGTCAGGGGGTTGCCGCGCTTGAACACCCGGGGTGTTGAAGGCTCGGTGCGGTCGACCAGAATCGTGGCATGCGCGGGAGCGTCCGCGGACTGGATCAGCCAGCGGTCCACTTCACCCTGCAGTTTCCACAGCTCCTCGATAACATCCGTGGGAAAATACTGCTCGATATTCACGATGGCTTCGTCAGGAACCGCGCAGGGGGAATGCGGCCCATGGAGCACGGCCCGCAATGACTCGGCGTTAGGGTCCGGCAGCTGCTGGGCGGCGGGGTCTGTTTCAAGAAGTCCGCGCCACTGCTCCTCCACTTCCGCAAACAAGGTGCCATAACGTTTTGCAGCCTCCTCCAGGCTTGATGGTGCGGTGGCAAAAGCCCGCGCCACCAGCGGCGGAAGATTTTCCCCGGATGTGGATAACAAGTCCGCTGTCACCCTGGGGCTCTGCGCGGCGAAGGTGTCAGGATCCAGTTCCGCATACGCGAACCAAGGCGCAAAAACCGGATCGCGCCGCTGCCGCGCTTCAGATAGGAATTGTTGCCAGCGCCGCACGAATACGGGATTGAGATCGGCGGCGTTGAGGATCTGCCCGAAGAGTTCGTCAGGGTATTTATCCAGTTCGCGCTGGGCCAGCAGATGCTCCGCGATGGTGGCGCGCACGCGGGCGGATTGCTCCCCGCGCCGGATCGCCAGGGTGCTCCGCAGTTTTTCCATGCGAGCCGCCAATTCGCTATCAAATCCCGCATTGGCCGGGCCGGGTTCGCCGCTGGGGACCAGCTTTTCCGCACTGCTTTTGAAAACACCGTATAACGAATAGTAGTCGCGGATGGAGATGGGGTCGAACTTGTGGTCATGACAGCGCGCGCAGGCGACCGTCAGCGCCTGGGTGCTGCGCATCACGACATCGATGCGGTCATCGATGATATCATGCGTGACGCCAAGAAAACGTTTCCCGAGTGTTAGAAATCCCATGGCGGCCAGGTGCGGGGAGCGTTCCGGCTCGACCTGGTCCGCCGCGATTTGAAGCAGGAGAAACCGGTCGTAGGGCATATCCGCATTCAGCGCATCCACCACCCAGTCGCGGTAACGCCAGGCCTGGACAAACTGCTTTTCCTCCCGCGCATACACATAGCCTTTGGTGTCGGAATACCGGGCCACATCCAGCCAATGACGCGCCCATTGAGCGCCATATTGCGGGGAGGCTAACAAACCGTCCGCCGCCTTCGCGAACGCTTCGGGGTCGGGGGACGGATCCTGTAGAAAAGCCTCCACCGCGGAGTTTTCCGGCGGCAACCCGGTGAGGTCGAAGGTGGCACGTCGGATCAGGGTCCGCCGGTCCGCCGCCGCCGCAGGCTCCAGCCCGGCCTGTCGCAGCCGCTCCAGGATGAATCGGTCCACGGCCCCCAGGCTCCAGGAATCGTTAGTCAAAACAGGCGGATGGGGATGCCCGACCGGCTGCAGGGACCAAAGCCGGCGTCCGGCCTCGAAATCGATCCCGGCTTTCACCGCCGGTTTTTCCGTCACCGAGGTTTCGGCTGCCCCCGCACGCGCCGCCGTCCACGCTGTGCTCCACAAAAGCACCGCGGCCAGAACGATAGACAGGAAGGACACTCGGATCATGGCAAGTGTGGCTTCAACGGGGCGATCGTGCCGGATTTGTCATCGGAAGTAAAACCCGCGCCAGCCCACCGCACTCGGAAATGTCCCGGCAGTCCACCCGCCGGCCCCGAGGAAAGTCGCGGTCCGCTGGACGAAACACGAAAGATCGGGGCGTCAGGCCGCGAACCATAGGGTGACGCGCGGTTTTTTCATATTTCCCAAATCCTAATTTCTCCACTGATGGATCCCCGTTTTTCCCTATCTATTTTTTTCCTGGCCACGACGGCCACGCTGACGGCGGCGGATGTGGTGACGTTCAACCGGGACATCCGCCCGATCCTTTCCGATAAGTGTTTTTCCTGCCATGGCTTTGATGCCAAGCACCGGAAGGCGGATTTGCGTCTGGACACGCCGGAGGGCGCCCTGGCCCTGGCGAAGAGCGGTGCGGCCGCCATTGTTCCTGGGAACGTGGATGCCAGTGAATTGTGGAAACGTATCAACACAACGGATGCCGACGACATCATGCCGCCTCCGGAATCGCATAAAACCCTGACTCCGGGCGAGAAGGAGTTGTTGAAGAAATGGATAGGACAAGGCGCCGCCTATCAACGCCACTGGGCTTTTGAGCAGCCCGCGAAACCGGCGGTGCCCGCGGCAGCCGGAAAGAACGAGGTGGACGCGTTTTTGTCGGAGCGACTGCGGCAGGAAGGCCTGGCCATGCTGCCGGAGGCGGACCGCGAGACCTTGATCCGCCGCGCCACTTTTACCCTGACAGGACTGCCGCCCAAAGTGTCGGACGTGGAGGCCTTCGTGGCGGACGCCTCGGCCGATGCTTATGAAAAGCTCGTCGACCGTCTCATGGAAACGCCGGCCTATGGTGAGCAAATGGGCCGCCATTGGCTGGACGTGGCGCGCTATGGCGACACGCATGGACTGCACCTGGACAATGAGCGATCCATGTGGCTTTACCGGGATTGGGTGGTGGCGGCCTTCAATAACAACCTGCCCTTTGACCAATTCACCATCCAACAACTCGCCGGGGATTTATTGCCGGAGGCCACGCAGGACCAGCAGATCGCCACGGGATTCAACCGCTGCAATGTGACCACGGGCGAGGGCGGCGCGATCGATGCGGAGTTCACGTTCCGTTATGCGGTCGAGCGCACATCCACCACCGTGCAAACCTGGCTGGGGCTGACTGCAGGCTGCGCGCAGTGCCACGATCACAAGTTCGATCCCCTGTCGCAAAAGGAGTTCTATCAACTCTACGCCTTCTTCAACAGCGCGGCCGATCCCGCGATGGATGGCAATGCGCTGCTCACCGCTCCCATCCTTAAAAAAATCACTCCGGCGGAGTCCGGAAAGCTGGCAGATTTTGATAGCAAAATAGTTGCCGCGGAAACACGCAAACTAGCTGAAGTGGAGAAGGTGGTTTACATTGATCCCGCCACCATGGTGCCGCCGCCTCCCGCCAAGCTGGAGGAACGTGTCGTGGTGGAGGATGATTTTCCGGAAGCCGGCACACTTCCGGGTGCGGCCAATTGGCTGCGGAAAGATGCGGGCCCGGTGGCCAGTGGCGAGCGCGCCCTGCGCATCAGCGGGAAGGGCGTGACCCAGGAGGTGGCGCAGGAAATCAAGGCTCCCCTGCAAGTGCCGGTCGATGGCAAATTTTCATGTCAGGTTTTCATCGATCCCCAGGATCCGCCCAAGGCGGTGATGATTCAAATCAATAACAAAGGCTGGGGTCACCGCGCCATGTGGGGTGATGAAAAAGCCATCCCCGGCTGGGGCGCGCCTAACACTGGGGAGCGATTCATCGCGGGAGCATTGCCGGCGGTGAACACGTGGACCACGCTGGAGGTTTCAGCCGCCAGCATGGGCTTGCAGCCCGGGGACAAAATCGATGGCATCGCGTTCACCCTGGATGGGGGCACCGCGGTTTTCGATGGGTTGAAAGTGAGCGGCGTGGTGGACGACACCAAGGATCCGGACAAATCCCTAACCGCGTGGATGGCGGCCCGCGAAGGCAAGGACACGCCCGGTTTGCCGGCCGAGCTTAACACTATTTTCAAATCCGTCCCGGCGGCCACGCGCACGCCCGCGCAACAAAAACAACTCCGCGATTATTTCCTGATCCATGATTGCCTGACCAGCAAACCGGTGTTCGAACCCATGGTGGCCGCGGTGGGCAAACTCAAGGCGGAGCGGGATCAATTCGACAAAACGATCCCCTCCACTTTTGTGATGAAAGACCTGGAGCAACCGAGGGAGAGTTTTGTGATGATGCGCGGCGCTTATGACAAGCCCGGCGACAAGGTCGTGCGCGATGTTCCGGCTGCTTTTCCTCCGCTGCCTAACAAGGAAAATCCCAGTCGATTGGATCTGGCGAAATGGCTGGTCGCCGAAAATAATCCGCTTTCAGCCCGGGTCACCGTAAATCGTTTTTGGCAGCAGATTTTTGGGGTGGGGCTGGTGAAAACGTCAGGAGACTTCGGCTCCCAGGGTCAACCGCCGAGCCATCCGGAATTGTTGGACTGGCTGGCGGTGAACTTCCGGGAAACCGGATGGGATGTCCGGAAACTGATGCGCCTCCTGGTGACGAGCGCCGCATTCCGTCAAAGCTCCGCCGCGCCGGAGACGCTGTGGGCGCGCGATCCCGAGAACCGGCTTCTGGCGCGCGGCCCGAGGTTGCGGCTGGATGCCGAGGAGGTCCGCGACAACGTGCTGGCTTTGTCAGGACTGCTGGTTGGCAAAATGGGTGGCCCCGGTGTGCGGCCCTATCAACCACCGAATATCTGGGAGCCGGTCGGATTTGATAGCAGCACCACGCGGAATTACGTCCAGGACAAAGGCGAAAGCCTCTACCGGCGCAGCCTTTACTGCTTCATCAAACGCACCGCGCCGCCGCCGTTTTTGGTAAACTTCGATGCACCCTCGCGCGAGCAAAGCTGCACGCTGCGCGAACGCAGCAACACGCCCATGCAGGCGCTGCAACTCATGAACGACGTGCAGCACATCGAAGCCGCGCGGGCCTTTGCCGGACGGATCCTGACAGAGGGCGGGGCGACGCCGGAGGAGAAAATCACGTTTGGTTATCGGACTGTCCTTTCGCGCCCCCCGGCGCCGGAGGAACTGGAGGTGGTCAGGACCGCCTATTCACAGCATTTGGAAGCCTATCAAAAAAACCCGGAGGCCGCCGGCAAGCTCATCCGGCAAGGCGAATCCGCCCTTAACACCGCGTTGCCGGAACCCGAACTCGCCGCCTGGACGCTCATCGCCAATCTCATCCTGAATCTGGATGAAACCATCACCCGCAATTAAGCTCATGGATCCCATTTTTGAAAATCGACTCCTCCAGACGCGGCGGCAGTTTTTCGGCCACACCGGACTCCGGCTGGGCAGTATCGCCCTGGCCAGTCTGGCGAGCCGGTTTCCAGGCACGGCCCGGGCGGCGGCGCCCCATTTGGTGAACCCGCCGCTGCCCCATCTTCCCCACTTTGCGCCGAAGGCCAAGTCGTTGATCTACATTCACTTCAACGGCGGACCGCCGCAGCACGACACATGGGACTACAAGCCGCAGCTGCAAAAATATTTTGATACGGAGATCCCCAGGGAAATCCGCGGCGATCAACGCATCACCGGCATGACGAGCGGGCAGGCGCGGTTTCCCGTGGCTCCGTCGCTTTTCAAATTCGCCCAGCATGGTCAATGCGGGCGATGGG